>JBAYJS010000001.1:0-50433 GCA_041664985.1 Candidatus Buchananbacteria bacterium
AGGCAATGGCAGCAGCAATGTCTTTGGTTTTATTTGCCAGCCAGCTACCCATTCCCAAATTTCATCGTCGTTCGGAATTTGCCTGTCTGATTAAAGAAAACGAATACGCGATTTACGACGGGGCGGTTGAATTTTTTACCGGTAAAACCGTTTTGGCTAAAGATTACGGCCAAGTGATTAAAGAGTATCAATTGTTAGGTCTTGCCGCCAAACGCGCCACTTACCAGGGTAAAAGTTTTATGGTTGGCGCTCTGGCCAGATTAAATATTAATCATGATCAATTAAGCCCTCAAGCAAAAAAAGTAGTCAAAGATTTACAATTGGAATTTCCAATTCATAATACTTTTTATAATGTTTTGGCTCAGGCCATTGAATTGGTTCACGCCACCGAAATTGCCGGTGAATTGCTTAAAGATTTGGTAAAAAATTTAAAACCTGAAGAGAGTATTGCCAAAAAAATTAATTTAATTGCCAAAGCCAACCCGAAAGGCAAAACTACTATTGGCTATTCGGTAATGGAAGCACCGCGAGGAATTTTATATGATATGTTGGAAATTGATCGTAATGGTATTATTGTTAAAGCCGATATTATCACGCCAACGGTTCAATTTTTAAATAATATCGAGCAAGATTTAAAAGTTTATTTACCAAATTTAAAAAAATTGAGTAACCAGGAACGGGAGCAAAAAATCAAAACTTTGATTCGGGCTTATGATCCCTGCATTTCTTGTGCAACTCATTAATTTAGCAAGATAAGTTTTAAACAAGATAGGCAAGATATGTTATTGCCACCTGTCTTACTTATCTCGCTTATCTCGCTTATTATGCATGACCTACACGCCGCTGACCAAATTTTAAATTTAGTTTTAGGTCAAGCCATTGCCAATAAATTGCTTAAAGTCAATAAAATCGTAATTGAGCTGGGTAGTATTATCGAACATGGCGCTGATATCAATCCGGATAACTTGGCTTTTAATCTAAAGCTTTTGGCTAAAAACACTTTGGCGCGCGACGCTGCGGTAATAATTAAAAAAGTCCAAGGTAATAGTTGGAAGCTGGTTGAAATTGAAGGTGATTAATTTGGCTAAAATTTCTCGTTAAAATGTGCTAGCGAGAATTTTGTTTTTGTGGTATAATTTTAATGTTTTAATGAATAATTTATTCAGGTTTTATGCCCGAAAGAGGTGATCCAAAAGTGCATGATTGGCAAGTGGGGGAAACCAAGCGTCACGAATTGGCAGAAATTATTAAAAAAACAGGCTACGACAATCCAGAGGTTGCCAGACGTTATTATGAGTTATATAGCCGTGAAGGAATTGAGCCCAAAATTTCGCGTCATTTCAGTCGAATTCTTGATGAAACTTTGCCCAAAGAAGGGTTGGTAATTGATTCAGAAACAAAGTCTTTGAAAGATTGCACAGTATTGGATTTAGGCTCCGGTCCAGGCGTGCTATCCGAGCTTTTGCAGGAGAGATTCGGCAAAGTGATAGCCGTTGATAAAGCGCCGGCAATAGTTGATTTTATTAATCAGCAGCCTTTGTTTAAAGATAAAACTGAGGCCAGGGTTGGTGATTTCGGCGGGCAATTTCCAATAGAAGATCAGGGTGTCGAAGTGGTTGTCAGTTTTAATACCACAAACGAACTTCGGCCGGAAGACGAAGATAATTTTTTACAAGAAATAGCGCGCGTAGTAAAATCCGGCGGTTTTGCTTTGTTAAATCGAATTGCCGATGCCAATAATTTGGCCATGAAACATAAGTTTAGCCGAGAGCGGCAGAGGGAGTTGGCTGATAGTAGTCCGGACGCTTTGCGTAATCATGTTTTTTTAAGTTCTGAGCTAGAGAGTCAGATTAATAGCTTGGTGTCAGATAAAGGAATAGAAGCTAAAGTTGAAATATTTGATGATCATTCCGATCAATGTTATTGTATCGCTAAAATAAATTTTAATAGAACCAAAACTGATGAAACTTAAATCTCTCAAGGAAATCAAAAGCTTGAAAGGCAAAAAAGTTTTATTAAGAGTGGCTTATGACGTGCCTTTAAAGCAGGAGGGAAAAAAATGGGTAGTCGCTGACGATCGGCGAATCAGAGAAACTTTGCCGACGATTAGGTATCTTTTAAAAAATAATTGTAAGATTGTTATTTTGTCCTGGTTGGGCCGTCCGGGCGGACAAAAAGTAGAAAAATTAAAAATGGATCCGGTCACCAAAGCGCTGGCAAAAATTTTGAAACAGCCGGTTAAAAAGATCGATGATTGTGTCGGACCGAAAGTTTTTTCAGAAATTCAAAAACTGAAAGGCAAACAAATTTTGATGCTGGAAAATGTCCGGTTTTATCCGCAGGAAGAAGAAAACAGTAAAATCTTTGCCAAACTTTTGGTTTCTGGAATGGATCTGATTGTTTTTGACGCTTTTGCTCAAGCCCATCGAATTCACGCTTCAACTACTGGTATTACCAAATTATTGCCAACTTACGCCGGATTTTTGCTGGAAAAAGAAATTAAAGCTTTAAGCCAGATAACCAAAACTCCCAAACGGCCGTTGGTTGTAATTTTAGGTGGCGCAAAAATTTCGGATAAAATTGCGGTAATTTCCGAATTGGTTAAAGTGGCTGATAAAATTTTAATCGGCGGCGGTTCGGCCAATGTATTTTTAAAAGCCAATAAAGTGCCAATCGGCCAATCGTTTGTCCAGGATGTTTTTGTCGATAAAGCCAAAAGAAAAAAAATTAATTTTGTTAATTTGGCAGCCGACCTTTATCGAAAAAATAAAGATAAAATTATTTTGCCAGTTGATCTGATTGCTGGCAATAAAATTGATCCTCACGCTCTGGTTGAAACTATTGATTTGGAAAAGGGTCAAAAAATTGACAGCCGATGGTTATTTTTGGATATCGGGCCAAAAACTATTGCTAATTATTTAGTGGCAATCAAAAGAGCCAATACTATATTTTTTAACGGACCAATGGGTGTATTTGAAATGGATAAATTTTCTTTTGGCACCAAAAAAATTGCTGAAGCGGTGGCTCGATCAAAAGGCATTACGGTAATTGGCGGCGGTGACACCGAAGTCGTGGCGGCAAAATATAAAATTGAAGATAAAATCAGCCATATTTCCACTGGCGGCGGTGCGAGTTTGGAATTTTTAGCCGGCAAAGAATTACCAGCATTAAAGAGTATTATTAAAAAATAAAATTTTCAATTTTCAGTTTCCAATTTTCATTGAATTTTTAATTATTAAATAGTTTAAAGTAATTGAAAATTGGCTAATTGATCATTGATTGAAAATTAAAAATTAATAATTGAAAATTAATAAAAAAATCTATGGAACAAGAAAAAAACGTTTGCTGCCAAAATATGCCGGTTTGGAAAATTCTTGGCGCAATTTTAACAATTTTTTTGGTGGTTTTCATTTCCGTTTTAACCTGGAATGAAATTAAAAAACATGATTACATCGGTCGGGAAAATCAACAGATTTACACCATCAGCATTTCGGGCGAAGGTAAAGTTAATGCCACGCCGGATATTGCCCAAATTTCTTTAGGTTTGCAAACGGAAAAAATTGAAGTGGCCCAAGCCCAAAAAGAAAATACCGAAAAGATGAATAATATTATCAAAGAAATTAAAGCCATGGGCGTTGAGGCAAAAGATATTGCCACGGAAAATTATAGTATTTATCCGCGTTATGACTGGACCAGTGGCCGCCAGGTTTTGAAAGGTTATCAGGTTTCCCAAAATGTGACTGTTAAAATCAGAGACTTGGCAAAAATCGGTGACATTGTTGATAAAGCCGGAAAACTAGGCGCCAACCAGGTTGGCAGTTTGAGTTTTACAATTGATGAACCAGAAAAATTAAAACAACAGGCTAGAGAAAAAGCTTTAGTTAATGCCAAAGAAAAAGCCGAGGCTTTAGCAAAAATTGCCGGCGTTAAACTTGGCAAATTAGTTGCTTTTACTGAAACCAGCAGTGGTGGAGTGACGCCGGTTTATCGTGATTACGCCATGAAGTCTTTGGATGCTGTTGGCGCTGGTGAAGCCATGCCAGCCCCGCAAATTGAAGCTGGTAGTCAGGATATTATCATTGATGTGATGGTAACGTACGAAGTGTTGTAAAGAAAATTTTCAATTTTCAGTTTCCAATTTTCATTGAATTTTTAATTATTAAATAGTTTAAAGTAATTGAAAATTGGCTAATTGATCATTGATTGAAAATTAAAAATTACTAATTGAAAATTTTATAATTATGTTAAGAATCAAATCGATTCACGCTCTGGAAATTTTAGATTCCCGAGGCAATCCAACGGTTCAAGTTGCCGTTACCTTGAATAATAAAATTGTTGGCAAAGCGTCAGTGCCTTCGGGCGCTTCAACCGGCATTCATGAAGCTTTGGAATTGCGCGATGGCGATAAAAAACGCTATGGCGGCAAAGGGGTTTTGAAAGCGGTTACCAATGTCAATAAAATAATCGCGCCAAAGCTGATTGGCAAAGATCCGACTAAGCCCAGGCAGATTGATGAAATCATGCTCAAGCTTGATGGCACGGAAAACAAAACCAAGCTTGGAGCCAATGCGATTTTGGGGGTTTCTTTGGCGACAGCTCATGCCGCGGCTGCGGCTTTGAATTTGCCATTGTATAAATATATTCGCAAAGCCTACAATTTAAAATATCAGGGCTGGAAATTACCATACCCCACCATGAATATTTTAAACGGCGGGGCTCATGCTGATTGGTCTTTGGATATTCAGGAATTTATGGTGGTGCCTCAGCAGAAAAAATTTGTCGAACGCGTACGTTGCGGTTCAGAAATATTTTTTGCTTTGGCCAAAATCATCAAAGCCAAAGGTTTTGATACCCTAAAAGGTGATGAAGGCGGTTATGCACCCAGATTGGCCGGCAACGAAATGGCTTTTGCGGCAATTATGCAAGCAATTACTGATTCGGGCTATCGACCGGGCAAAGATGTTAAACTGGCAATTGATGCTGCCTCTTCGGGATTTTATAATGCCGACACCAAAAAATATGAGCTTAAAGCTGATAAAAAATCATTGACCGCTTTGGAAATGATTGAATTGGAAAAAGAATGGGTACAAAAATATCCAATTGTTTCTTTGGAAGATGGTTTGGCCGAAGATGATTGGGACAACTGGGTGATTTTAACCAAAGAACTGGGCAAAAAAGTTGCTTTAGTCGGCGATGATTTGTTTGTTACCAACGTGAAAAGATTGGAGCAAGGAATCAAACAAAAAGTCGGTAATACGATTTTGGTTAAATTAAATCAGATTGGCAGTTTATCAGAAACTATTGATGCAATTGAACTGGCGCATAAAAATAATTATAAAACTTCAATCTCTCATCGTTCCGGTGAAACCGGTGATACGACCATTGCCGATTTGGCAGTTGCGGTTAATTCGGAATTTATCAAAACCGGATCATTGTCGCGTTCAGAGCGAGTGGAAAAATATAATCGTTTGATGGAAATTGAAGAAGAGTTAAAATAGATATGCCATTGTCAAAACCGGAAGAAAAAATTCTTAAATCAATTATTGTTGCTTCGGAAAATAATCCGAATAAACCTGAATTTCCGTCAGAAAATCCGAAATTTCCCGCTACACCAACTTATAAAATCAAAGTGCCGGGTTTTACTAATGTTTGGCTAAAAGATGAAAGCTATAATCCAACTGGCACCCATAAAGATAGGATGGCTTGGGAAATTATTGTTACTTATCGGGATTTTTTGTTAGCTAAAAAACGAGGTCAAATTAAAGGCAGTTTGCCGGCTATGTCAATTATTTCTTCCGGATCGGCAGCAGTGGCAATTCAAACTCAGTTAAAGAAGTACCATTTACCTAATTTAAAAGTTTTAGTTGACTCCTATATTAATCCAACGATTTTGGAATCATTAAAAAAATTGCAATGTGAGATTTACGAAACTGATTTAAGTAAAAAACCGTTTGGTTGGAAAGAAATTTTGGAATTAACCCATAATCCGAATGGATTTGACATCACTTCCAGTGAAGCTCTAGACCCAACAACCAGATTTTATGATTGGTTAAGCTACGAGGTGATTAATAATTCGCCAAATTACTGTTTTATTCCTTTTGGCACCGGAAATCTTTATGAGAATATTTTAAATATTAATAAAAAAGAAGTTTTTGCTAAAAATCATGACCCGCGTTTTCAAGGTAAAGTTGAAATTTTGCGAAATTGTAACTTTTTAGGTATAACAACAAATAATCCCAGATCAAAAGCCGAAAAACTTTATTCACCTCATTTGCCATTTGTTCATTTCGACGAGCAATGGATCAGGCTGTACCGTTTTGCCGGATTTTGTGGAGCAGAATCAAATGTTTACTTATTAAAGGAACAATTTCTTGATGAGGCAATGAAAATTGCGTCAGATCAAAAAATAAATTGTGAGTCATCAGGTATTGCCGGGCTAGCATTAATGTTACAGATGAAAAATAAGTTGCCAAAGAATAAAAAAATGTTAATTATTAATACTGGAAAAACTAAATATTAAAATGAAAAATAATAAGATTAATAATACCAAAAAGCCGCCGTTTGTCTTGTTAATTCTAGATGGTTGGGGACTGGCGCCAAAAAATCCGGGTAATGCCATTGAATTGGCCAAAAAACCGAATTTTGATCGGCTTTGGAAAAATTATCCGCACACGCAGCTTCAGGCTTCGGATGGTTTTGTCGGTTTGCCGCCGTTGCAAGTTGGTAATTCCGAAGCGGGTCACATGAATATTGGTGCTGGTCGAGTAGTTGACCAAGACGCGGTTTTTATTTGCAAAGAAATCAACACCGGTAAGTTTTTTAAAAATGCGGCTTTTGAAGCGGCTTATAAACATGTAACCAAAAATAAATCTGATTTGCATTTGATGGGTATGCTTTCCAACGGCCAAAGCGCCCACAGTGATCCGGACCATTTACTGGCACTTTTGACTTGGGCGCGATTGAAAAAAGTTAAAAATGTTTATTTACATTTATTTACCGATGGCCGCGATTCACCTCAGCACTCAGCTTTAAAATTGGTTGAAGCTTTGATGCGCCAGCTCAGAAATAAAGAAGAAAAAGGCAAAAGAAGCGGGGAATGGATTGCCACTGTGACCGGCCGATTTTACGCCATGGATCGAAAAAAATCTTGGTCGCGCACTGAAGCGGCTTACAATGCCATGGTTTTAGGCAAAGGCGCAACCGCTAAAAGTCCGCAGCTGGCCATTACTCAAGCTTACAACCGCCAGGAAACTGACGAGTTTATTCCGCCTTACGTGATCAAACGAAACGGTAAACCTTTGGCTAAAATTAAAGACGGCGACGCAGTTATTTTTTTCAATTTGCGATCTGACCGGGCCAGGCAGCTAGCCAAGGCTTTTGTTCAAACTGATTTTGGGAATCATAATCCCGGTGCCTTTAAGCGTAAAAAAATTCTAAAAGATTTAGCGTTTGTGGCCATGACAGATTTTGGTCCGGACTTGGATTCAATTTTAAGCGCTTATCCTTCCGCAGATTTAGCCGGTACTTTGCCTATGGTAATTGATGGCCGTAAGCAACTTTATATTGCGGAAAAAGAAAAATACGCTCATGTTACTTACTTTTTTAATGGTGGTTATGCCAATCCGGTTGCCGGTGAGGATCGGGTATTAATACCTTCGCCCAATGTCAATTCTTACGATTTGAAACCGGAAATGTCAGTTTATCAAATTACTGCCCGCGTAATCAAAGAGCTGGAAAATTATCAATTTATGGTCATTAATTTTGCCAATCCGGATATGATTGGTCATACCGGTAATTTGAAAGCTTGCATTAAAGCGGTTCAGCACGTTGATAAATGTTTAGAAAAAGTAAAAACTGAAGTATTAAAGCGCAAAGGAACTTTGGTGGTCACAGCCGACCACGGCAATGCTGAAAAGATGCTAGACTTGGAAACTGGCGAGGTGTATACTGAACATACTTCAAATCCAGTGCCATTTATTTTAGTTGAGCCAAAAAAATCAAAACGGCAACTAAAAAAAGGTAAACTTGGTGACGTTGCGCCAACGATTTTAAAGTTGATGAAAATCAATAAACCAAAAGAGATGAAAGGCAAAACTCTTTTTTGATAAGTTGAGAGTATTTTATTTATTAATTTATTATTTTAATTTTTTATTCCCATGGCAATTATCAGGCCAAAACCAGTTGTTTTAGTGATCATGGATGGTTTTGGAATTGCGCCGCCGTCAAAAGGCAATGGCGTGACTTTGGCGAAAAAACCAGTTTTTGATTACTTGGTTTCCAATTATCCAGCGATGACTTTGCAAGCTTCGGGCGAAGCGGTTGGTTTGTCGTGGGGTGAAATGGGAAATTCCGAAGTTGGCCATTTGAATTTGGGTTCGGGAAAAATTGTCTATCAAACTTTACCAAGAATCAATAAGTCAATTGAAGACGGCAGCTTTGGCGACAATGAAGCTTTCAAGAAAGCTTTTGACCAAGTGAAAAAAAATAAATCGCGATTGCATTTACTGGGCTTGGTTTCCAACGGCGGCGTTCATTCACATCAAAATCATTTATACGCTTTGCTTGATTTATGTAAAGCCCAGGGGACCAAGGAAGTTTATATTCACGTGATTTTAGACGGTCGTGATACTAAAAAAGACGGTGGTTTGGATTTTGTTAAACAGCTACAGGCCAAAATCAAAGAAACCGGCGTTGGCAAAATTGCCAGTTTGTCAGGACGGTTTTATCCGATGGATCGGGATAATCATTGGGACCGAGAGGAAAAAGCTTTTTTGGCTATTGCTTTGGGTCAATCAGAAATTAAAGCTGATGATCCTTTAAAAGCCATTGAGCAATCTTACCAAAACCAAATCTTTGATGAAGAATTTTTGCCAACAGTAATTACCGCCGGCGGTAAACCTTTAGCAACCATTGAAGATAAAGATGCGGTAATTTTTTTCAATTTCCGCGCTGATCGAGCCAGGCAAATTGCTGCGGCTTTTTCCGTGCCGGGCTTTGATAAATTTAATCGGCAGAAAGATTATAAAGATTTGGTTTTTGTTACTTTGACCGAATATGAAAAAGATTTGCCAGTTGACGTGGCTTTTGGTCCGGAAAAAATTCAAAAACCGCTGGCAAAGATTATTGAAGAAAATAATTTAACCCAGTTGCATGCTGCGGAAACGGAAAAATACGCTCACGTCACTTTTTTCTTCAATGGCGGAAAAGAAGACGAATTCCAAGGGGAAAATCGGATTTTGGTGCCTTCGCCCTCAGTGCCGTCCTACGATCAAAAACCGGAAATGAGCGCTTTTGAGCTTAATGCTAAATTATTGGGTGCAATTAAAGAAGCCAAGCATGATTTTATTGTAGTTAATTATGCCAATCCGGACATGGTGGCGCATACTGGTGTAATTAATGCAACCATTAAGGGAATCGAAACGGTTGATAAATGTCTTGGTGAATTAGTCAATTTGGTTTTAGCGCAGCAAGGAGTTTGTTTAATTACCGCTGATCATGGCAACGCCGAAGAACTGATTAATTTACAAACCGGTGAAGTTGATAAAGAACATAGCACCAATCCCGTGCCATTTATTGCCGTTGGCAGCCGTTGGGAGGGCCAATCAATGGCGGCTGGTTTGGATAATGCCGGCGGCGATTTAAGTATTGTTACGCCTTCAGGGATGTTAGCCGACATTTCGCCAACTATTTTAAAGATTTTGGAAATTAATCAGCCCGAAGAAATGACTGGCAGTCCGCTGATCTAATTTATTTAGGATTATATTTTTAAAAATAAAAAAAAGAATTACCATTGTTGGGTTGTAATTCTTTTTTTAGTTTGTATTACCGGAACAGTTTAATTAAAGTAAAATAAAGTCGTAATATTTACGGCTATTTTTTGTCTAAGGTAAGTTGTTATTTTGAATTTTCATTTGACATAAACAGCAAGATATTCTATGCTATATTGTTAGTTATTTATTAATATATTTCTACGGTTACCTCTAATTTTGCCATGGCAGAAAGCCCATTATTATTAGTGGATTATCTGCTGTGGCAAACCCAAGCCCGGCCCTCAAATAGCCAAGTCGGCGTTTCCGCATTGGGCGGAAACAAGGAGGCGGCAGGAGATGGAATATGAAGACGTTGAATTGGAAAGAAGTCGGACGGTTTTTGTCGGTAGTTCAAAATTTGTATGCAGTTATTCATTATGCGTTCTCGGGTGCAGGAGTGGGACTCGAGATCATCGAGGTCGACGAGAACACCATCCGCGTCAATCTTGACGCACCGCCCACGCTACCGTTTAACGGAGCAATGGTGAAAACCAACAGGAAGGGCGGCTGGGTCACTCTGCAAAAGCGAGCCGACGGACTGTATCAGGATGGCCATAAGTTCAGCCTGTATCGGTCCGAATACCAGAAGAACGGCCAGGTTATCGGAGGTTATGATCTTGGCAACGAAGTGGTAAACCTTCCGGTCGTGCATCCCAACATTGAGGACGCGCTCCTGAAATATCCTCACCTCATTCCCGAGAAATGGAAGAAAGATGAAAATGGCAATACCATTTACATTTACTTCTGGGCTGTCACATTCAGTGATCGGGACGGCCGTGTCTGCGTTCGCTGTATGTGCTTCGACGACGACGGTTGGCGCCGGGACTGCGTCAGGCTGGACGGCAGCGACTTCGGCGGCAGAGGCCCGGCGGCGGTCCTCACAGGTAACCTAAGTCCTTCGGACTTAAGAACTTAGACCTTGACTTTTGGTCTCAGTGCTTAGTCCTTGGATATGTAACTCATCGACTCGCGTTGGTTCTCATAGACTGGCGCGGGTCGATTTCTTTTTACCCCCCCCGTTAGATGTTTTAGTGGGAGTTAGCAGCTTGCCAAAACTGATTTTTTGTGGTTAAATAAGGGCATGAAAGCAAATATAAAATTCCGAATTTTAGAAATTATTCCAGGATTTCTAGTCTGGTTAACAATCCTTGGCACCATTCTTCTTTCCTTTATTAAGCCTTTATGGGCGATTTATTTTATTATCGCTTTTGACTTATATTGGTTGCTTAGGATTTTATACATGCTAATTTACCTTTTGGCTTCCTGGAAACGTTATCGCCACGATTTGAGCATTGATTGGTTTGCTAAAGTCAAAGAATTGCCAAAGGATTACAATGAGTATTATCATTTGATTTTTTTGCCAACCTATAAAGAGCCTTATCAAATTGTTGAAAAACCTTTTTTGGCGTTATGCCAATCAAATTATGATTTGAAAAAATTTATTGTGGTTTTGGCGGGTGAAGAGCTGGATCAAGATAATTTTTTACAGATTTCTGAAAAAATTAAGCAAGAATACGGTGATAAGTTTTTTCAGTTTTTAATTACAATTCATCCGGCCCATGTTCCCGGCGAGCTTCAGGGTAAAGGTTCAAACACGCACTATGCTGCCAGGCAAGCTCAGAAGTTGATTGACCAACTTGGTTTTGACTACGCCAAGGTGATTGTTTCTAATTTTGATATTGACACCTGCGTTCATCCGCAATATTTTTCTTATTTAACCTATAAGTATTTAACTCATCCAAATCCGACGCGAGCAAGTTATCAACCGATTGCGATTTATAATAATAACGTTTGGGAGTCTAATCCGATTGTTCGAGTGGTAGCCAGTTCCACAACTTTTTGGCTTTTGACTGACCTGTCGCGGCCGGAACGGCTTTTTACTTTTTCCTCTCACAGTATGAGTTTTCGGGCCTTGGTTGATGTTGGCTTTTGGGACAATACGATTGTAACTGAAGATTCAAGAATTTTTTTGCAATGTTTGGTTCGCTATGATGGCGATTATGAAACCGTACCAATGTATCTACCGGTTTATATGAATACTGTTGATATTGGTAATTTGTGGCGCAGTCTGAAAAATCAATATAAACAAATGCGGCGCTGGGCTTGGGGTGTTGAACATTTCCCCTGGATGGTTAAAGAATTTTGGTTTAAAGAAGGTCAGGGTAAAAAAGTTCCATTTTTAAAAAAAATGTATTATTTATGGAATCAAACTGAGGGCGTTTATTCTTGGGCAACGGCGCCAATTATTATTTTGTTGGCTGGGCATTTACCTTTGTGGTTAGCGGCCCAAAATGATCGGACAACGGCTTTATTTCAAAATGCACCTCACGTTTTAGCTTGGTTGATGCGTTTTTCGATGTTTGGCATGATTGTAATCGCAATATTGTATGCGATAATGTTGCCCCAAAAACCAAAACATTATCATTGGCATAATTATTTTGTCATGGTGTTGCAATGGGTTTTGGTGCCGGTGACTTTAATTCTTTTTGGGTCGATACCGGCAACCGATGCTCAAACCAGGTTAATGCTTGGTGGTAAATTCAGACTTGGTTTTTGGGTAACCGAGAAAAAATAAAAAATTATCATTAAATCTTATTAATTTCTTATTTCCTTAATTTATTATTTTTCATGGCTAAAGTTTCAATTCAAATTGTTACCTGGAATTCACTCAATTACATTTTTGATTGTTTGGAATCTTTAATGCGCCAAAGTTTCAGGGATTTTTCGGTTTTGGTAATTGACAACGGTTCAGACGATGGCACGGTTGAATTTATCAGATCAAATTATCCGACAGTTTCAATCTTACAAAATTTTAAAAATACCGGTTTTTGTAAAGCCAATAACCAAGGAATCCTGTTAGCCAAAAGCGAGTATGTTTTGGTGGTAAATCCCGACGTAATTTTGGATCAGAATTATTTACAAAACCTTGTAACTTTTGCCGATCAATGCCCAAAGGGTGCGAGCTTTGGCGGTAAAATTTTGAAAATTCACAGTGAAGCTTTTGATTTAAATGAAGAATCGGGCTTGCGTGAAGTTGTAAAATCGGACGTGATTGATTCGGTTGGTTTTAAAATTTTTAAAAGTCGGCGGGTAGTTGACTGGGGCGAAGGTGAAAAAGATCAGGGTCAGTATGATAAAGTTCAAGAAGTTTTTGGCAATACCGGTGCTTGTGTTTTATATCGCCAGTCGGCTTTGCAGGATATTGTGATTAAAAATGAATTTTTTGACAATGATTTTTTTGCTTATAAAGAAGATATTGATATTGCCTGGCATTTTCGACTTTCGGGTTGGCAGTGCTGGTATTGTCCAACGGCGATTTGCTATCACCATCGACAGTTTCCCGGTGCCGGCGAAAATTTGATTAAAAATTTTAAACATCGTCGAGCCGTTTCCAAAGTTTTAAGATCGCTTTCACTTCGAAATTATCACCTGATGCTGGTTAAAAACGATCAATGGTCAAATGTTGTTATGTCTTTGCCTTGGTTTTTATTTCGAGAATTAAAAATTGTTATTTACGCTTTAATTTTAGAGCCGTTTCAGTATCAAACTCTGGTTGAATTTTTTAAGCTTTTACCCAGTGCCTTGAGGAAAAGGAAAGTGATTATGGCTCACAAAAAAGTCAGTGCCAAAGAAATGAGAAAATGGTTTAAATAATTTTTGTTTTGACTATGGACTTATCAATTGTCATCCTAAATTATAAACAAAAAGGCCTTTTGAAACAGTGTCTGAAAGGAATTATTTTGGCTCAGCCGCAACTTGATTATGAAATTATTGTGGTTGATAATAAATCAGATGATGGCAGCCTGGAAATGGTTAAAGAAATTTTTTTGGCAAAAAAAGATGATAATCAGCCTCAGCTTAAACTACCAATTACCAAACCTTTAGCCGTGCCGCCAATTCAGACAATTCAAGCTGATGTCAATAATGGTTTTGCCGCCGGCAATAATTTGGGTATTGCTAAAGCTTTGGGTAAATATGTTATGATTTTGAATCCTGATGTGGCAATCGTTTCCGGAGTTTTAGAAAAGATGGTTGATTTTATGCAAAACAATTCCGATGTTGGTATGATCGGACCAAGATTGATTAATCCTGACGGCAGCACTCAATATTCTTGTCGTCGGTTTCCGGGTTCGCTGGTGCCGGTTTATCGGCGAACAATTTTTGGTAAATTGCCTTTTGCCAAAAAAATTATTGACAGCTACTTAATGCTTGATTTTGATCACGAAAATAACCGTTTGGTGGATTGGCTGTTTGGCGCTTGCTTGGTTATTCGTAAATCGGCATTGGATAAAGTCGGATCTTTTGATGAGAAGTTTTTTATGTATTTTGAGGATTTGGATTTATGCCGCCGGTTTTGGCAGCAAAATTTTAAAGTTCTGTATTTTGCCGGTGCGGAAATGGTTCATTACCATCAGCAGTGGTCAACGGAAAAAGGTGGGATTTTTGGTGTTTTGCGGCGCGGTGGCCGCGTCCATGTGGCTTCCGGTATCAAATATTTTATTAAATATTTTGGGACTAAAATACCGGTGAAAAATTAACCAAGGCTTGCCAAAAGCGGTTAATTTGTTTAAGATTAAGGAACGAAAATAACTTTTTTATATGTTGATTAAGAAAATTGGAATTGATTTAGGAACAACCAACTCATTGGTTTATTTGCCAAAGCGGGGGATTGTAATTAACGAACCATCAGTGGTGGCAGTTTCGTCAGTTGATAAAAAAATCTTGGCCGTCGGGGCTGAAGCTAAGGAAATGCTTGGCCGAACGCCGGATACGATTATTGCCGTTAGGCCAATGAAAGACGGTGTGATTGCTGATTATAAAACCACCGCCGCTATGTTGCGCTATTTTGTCAATAAAGCTTTGGGCGGCGTGAGACTTTTTCGGCCAGAAGTAATGGTGGCGGTGCCCGCCGGTATTACTTCAACTGAAAGAAGAGCAGTAATTGATGCCACAATTGCCGCCGGTGCCAAAGCGGCTTATATTATCAAAGAACCGATTGTGGCAGCGATTGGCGCCAATATTCCAATTGGTTCGCCTTCAGGCCATATGATTATTGATATTGGCGGTGGTACCTCGGAAATGGCGGTTATTTCTTTAGGCGGAATTGTCGCTTCCACGTCCGTTCGGATTGGCGGCAACCGATTTGATAGCGCCATTGCCGAATATGTTCGCCGGAAATACAATTTGGCAATCGGTGAGAGAACGGCTGAACGGATAAAAATTGATATTGGTTCGGCTATGTATATGGAAGAGCGGCTTTTAACCGAGGTTCGCGGTCGGGATATTGTAACAGGTTTACCGCGAACAATTGAAGTTACCTCTGACGATGTGACTGATGGAATTCAAAATGAACTTGAAGGAATTATCCAGGCAGTTAAAGATGTTTTACACAAAACGCCGCCCGAACTTTCGGCTGACGTTATTGATAAAGGTATCATTATGTCTGGCGGTTCAAGTTTATTACGAAATATTGATCAACTTATCACTCAAGTTACCGGCGTACCGGCCTATATTGCCGATGAAGCGCTATTTTGTGTGGCCAAAGGTACTGGTATTGCCTTAGAAAATTTGGAATCATATAAGAGAAGTATTCTATCAATAAAATAATAAAATATAAAACTATGGGACAAAACAGCGCTTTAAAAGCCAGAATCAAGCATGCCAAAAAAAACACCAAAATTGGCAAGCGTTTGGCTAAAAATACAAAAGATCTAAGAAGAAAATAATAAATTTTTAGGTTGAAATATTAAGCCTGATTTAAGGCTGTTTTTTGTTGGCAAAATTTGGTATAATTAAATTATGAAAAAAATTCAAGCGTTGCCGAAAAAAACAATGGTATTCTTAGGATTAATTTTGGTTTTAGTTGGATTAATTATTTTTTCTTTTTGGCAAAATTTTGGTCTTGGTAAAACTCAAATTTACGGCGTAACTTTCAGTAAAAAATACGCCACCGAGCTTGGTTTAGATTGGCAGAAAAATTATTTGGCGATTCTGTATGATTTAAAAGTCAGTCATGTTCGTTTGATCGCCTACTGGGACGAAATTGAAAAAACCAAAGACCAGTATGATTTTTCGGAGCTTGATTGGCAGTTAAGGCAAGCAACTAACGCCGGAGCCAAAGTCATTTTGACGGTTGGCCGACGTACGCCGCGCTGGCCGGAGTGTCACGATCCGTTATGGCTTAATCAATTAAATAATCAGACAATAAATCAAAAGCAACTTGATTTTGTTAAAACCACGATTTTACGCTACCAAGACCAAACCAACGTCTCTGCTTGGCAAATTGAAAATGAACCAATGCTTTCGGTTTTTGGTCAATGTCCGACTCCCAGTCTGGATCTTTTGCGTCAGGAAGTTAACCTGGTTAAATCACTTGATAAAAGGTTGGTAATTGTGACTGATAGCGGTGAATTGGGCGATTGGCAAAAAGTCGCCGGTGTAGCTGATGTTTTGGGTAGTACGATGTATCGAATTGTTTGGAATAAGTATTTTGGTTTCTGGGATTATTTTTTTGTGCCGCCGGCCTTTTATCGCTACAAAGCCGATCTGACCCAGACTTTGCATCCAAATTTGAGAGATGTGATTATCACCGAATTGCAAATGGAGCCGTGGACTCTGGACGGTTTAATGATTAATCAAAGTATTGCCAATCAGCAAAAATCATTTACTTTGAAGCGCTTTAAGGATAATATCGCCTATGTTAAAAAGGCCGGATTTTCTCAAGTTTATCTTTGGGGAGTTGAATATTGGTATTGGCAAATGCAGCAGGGCTACCCGGAATATTGGCAACAGGCCAAAAAACTGTGGCAGTAGCGTAAACAATTTTTAATTTTTGGGCATTTGTGGTTGTCAGTGCCCTTTTTATTTTTGTTATTTTGTGTTATAATTTAGGCTTGCCAAATCCTGATTTTATGCTAAAATATATCTATGTCTAAGGTGCCAGACAATTTTTTTAAGTGGTCAATTATCGGTCATCGTCAGATTGTTAGTTATTTGCAAAATAATTTGAAAA
This sequence comes from Candidatus Buchananbacteria bacterium, assembly GCA_041664985.1. Lineage (GTDB taxonomy): Bacteria > Patescibacteriota > Patescibacteriia > Buchananbacterales > UBA6539 > JBAYJS01. The sequence goes on from JBAYJS010000001.1 coordinate 16,822, forward strand.
ATTCGCAAACCGCCCATGCCTATTTGTTCTGCGGACCAAGCCATATTGGCAAATCAACTGTGGCCAAAGAATTTTTGGCATCACTGGTTTGCCGGAATTTGCACCAAAAGCAATCAAGCGTGCCTTGCGGCCAGTGTGATTGTTGCAAGCAAATAAATTCGCAAATTCATCCGGATGTTTATTGGCTTAAGCGAGAAATTAACGAAAAGACTGGCAAGAAAAAAAAGAATATCAGCATCGAGCAAGTCCGCGAATTGCAGAATAAATTAAGTCTTCATTCTTTTTTGGATACGTATAAAATCGCTGTAATTGCCGATGCTCAAACTTTAAGTCAGGAAGCGGCCAATTCGCTTTTGAAAACTCTCGAAGAACCATCGCCTAAAACTATAATAATTTTACTGGCGACCAATTCGGCTGAATTGCCGGCAACGATTATTTCCCGCTGTCAGTTGATTAAATTTTACCCTGTTGATCCTAAAGATATTTTTGATCATTTGATCGATTTAAAGGTGGAAAGAAAAAAAGCCAAAACCCTTACCGCTTTGTCTTTTGGCCGGCCGGGAGTGGCTTTAAACTATTTTTTGGCGCCGGAAAAATATGAGGCTTTTGAAGAACAGATTCAAGAGTTTGTTTCTTTGATTAAGTCCGGCAATATTGAAAGATTTAAAATGATTTCAGAAATTATTGAAAGTCACGATGCCGATGAGCTTAAAGAAATTTTGGCGGTTTGGACTAAAGTAATTCGGGATTTACTTTTATTGCGCATTGGTGCTCAAGATTTTATCAGTAATCTCAATCTTTTTTCCGAGCTGGAACAGGTCGCAAAAGTATATCAGTCAAAAGATTTAATTGAAAATCTGAAAAAAATTAATCAAGCCAAACGCTATTTGTCAGCCAACGTCAATCCAAAGTTGGCGCTGGAAAATTTAGTTTTAAATTTTTAAATTTTTCAAAAATATTTTATCTCTAACTAAAAAATTATGAGAAAAATAAAAACAAGTCGGGGTTTTAAAAAAATCGGAGTAATAATTTTTTTGGCGGCAATTTTGACGACCGGTTGTTCAATTCAGCTGGGCACGGCCAAAAAAGTCTCAACCGCTGGAATTTTTAAATCTTTTGACAAGGGTAATACCTGGACTCAGAAAAATTTATTTCTTTTCTCGGGTGGTGTTGGTAATATTGCCGGTTTAAATGTGGTTAATTTAACTTTTGATCCACAGGATAATCGGGCAATTTACTTGGCTTCGGATGCTCAGGGGTTATTTTATACTTATGATGCCGGCGACAGCTGGATGAAAGCCGTGCCTGTTGGTAGCGCCAGAATTGAATCAGTGGCCGTTGATCCCAAAGACAAATGTACGATTTATGCCACCTACGGCAGTACGATTTTAAAGAGTAATGACTGCTCTCGAAGCTGGTTGGAGGTTTATATTGACACTCGAGCCGCCAAAGCCGCAGTTACAGCCTTGGCGATCGATAATTATAATAACCTTTCAATTTACGCCGGTAATTCCGCTGGTGATATTTTAAAAAGCCAAGATGGCGGGGCTAATTGGCAGGTAATCAATCGTTTAAACGATAAAGTGGCAAAAATTTTAGTTAACCCCAAAGATACCAGAATTGTCTATGTGGCCACTAAAAGCAAGGGTATTTTCAAAACCACTGATTCGGGCGGCAGTTGGTCTGATATTAATGAAGGTTTGAAACCTTATTCTTCTTCAATGGAATATAAAAATTTGGTTTTTGATTTAAGCCAGCCCAACGCTTTACTTTTAGTTTCCAAGTATGGTTTGATAAAAACCAATGACGGTGGTACCAGTTGGGAAGCGATTAAATTAATCACGCCGCCGGCCTCAACCGATATTTATTCGGCGGCCATTAATTCTCAGAATAATTTGGAAATTTATTATTCAACTGCGACCACTTTTTATAAAACCGTTGATGGCGGAAAAAATTGGATTACCAAGCGTTTGCCCAGCGGCGCAGTCAGCACTTTTTTAGCAGTGGATTTGCAAAATCCAAATATTATTTATATGGGTATGACTAATTTTACTAAAAAATAATAATTAAAAATAAAATATGAGTTTGATTATCGAAAATTTTAAGCCGGAATTTGAAAGGGCAATTGAAAATTTAAAAAATGAATTGTCAACTTTGCGGGTTGGTCGGGCCAATCCTTTGATGGTGGAAAATATTTTAGTTGAAGCTTATGCCTCAAAAATGCCGGTTAAGCAATTAGCCTCGGTGGTAGTACCGGAAGCCAGAACTTTATTAATTCAGCCTTGGGATAAAACTGTTATTAAAGAAATCGAAAAAGCAATTATTAAAGCCAACATCGGTATTAATCCGGTTAACGAAGGCCAGCAATTGCGATTAACTATTCCGGCTTTGACCGAAGAAAGCCGTAAAGAATTAACCAAATCGGTTGGCGAAAAAGTTGAAAGAACCAGAATTACCATTCGCCAAATTAGAGATAAAACCAAAGATGAAATTGCCAAACAGGAGAAGAACAAAGAAATTACCGAAGATGATAAATATGAACTGCAAAAAAAGCTAGACGAGGTGGTCAAAGATTACAATGAAAAAGTCAAACAAATGGGCGAAAGTAAAGAAGAAGAAATAATGACTTTATAATTTTATTAATTTTTAAATTTAAGATTAAATTATGCTTTTAACGATTGTCGCTTTTTTTCTAGTTTTAGGTGTTTTGGTCATAGTTCATGAATTAGGCCATTTTTTTGTCGCCAGAAAATCGGGCGTGGCTGTTGATGAATTTGGTTTTGGCCTGCCACCGCGAATTTTTGGTATTTACAAAGACGAAACTGGCAAATGGAAACTGGTTGGTTTAAAAACCAAAGAAACCAAAAGTACCATCTACTCTTTAAACTGGATACCGATGGGTGGATTTGTAAAAATTAAGGGCGAAGAAGGTGAAGCCGCCACTGACTCTGACAGTTTTGCTCATAAAAGCGTTTGGATTAGAATGTTGATAATCTCGGCCGGAGTTTTCATGAATGTGGTTTTAGCCGTTATTTTATTAAGTATTGGTTTGACTGTTGGTTCACCTCAATATTTAGATAAAAAATTACCAGCCGTAGCCAAGGTTCGTGATGTCAAAATTCGGGTAGTCGAAATTCTGCCGGATTTTCCGGCGGCCAAAGCCGGTCTAGTTGCTGGGGATTCGATTCTCACGATTGACAATCAGGAATTTCCCAAAATCGAAGGTTTGCAAGAATATTTGGATAAAAAAGTCGGTCAAGAAGTGACAGTTAAATTTGAACGCGATCAAAAAGTAGCTGAAGTAAAAATCGTACCGCAAATTTTAAGCCAAACCAATAAAGGGGGAATGGGCGCCGCTTTAGCTCAAACCGGCTTTGTTTCTTATCCTTGGTATGTGGCTTGGTGGTATGGGTTAAAGGAAACTTTTGGCATGATTTGGAGCGTAATTTACGGCTTTTATGTGATTTTGAAAAATTTGATTGTTTCGCGCCATTTGATCGGCGAAGTCTACGGTCCGGTGGGTATTGCCACTTTGGTTGGCGATGCGGCGCGTTCGGGCTTTTTGTATGTGATGCAGTTTACTGCCGTTTTGTCAGTAATTATTGCCGTAATTAATTTTTTGCCTTTTCCAGCTTTGGACGGCGGGCGCGTCTTTTTCCTTTTACTCGAGGCAATCAGAAAAAAACCAATCAATCAAAAATTGGAAGCAGCGATGCATAATATTGGTTTTGCTTTGTTAATGATTTTAGTCGTAGTCGTTACCTTTCGTGATATTGCCAGAATTTCTTCGGGATTTTTGAATTGGTGGCAAAAAATTATTGGTTTGTTTTAGCTTAACTAAATTTTATGAGAATTGTTTTACCCTTTGATTTTCAGGTAAATTTTCGGAATTTTTTGCAGCGCGCCGGCTACACGGAAATTAATGATTACCACACCAAAAAAACTTCCTACGTTAAGCGACTCAGTCGTGATTATTATCCGCGATTTCATGTTTATTTGGAAACTGATAAAGATAACCGGCAAATTTTAAATTTACATTTGGATCAAAAAAAACCTTCCTATCAGGGTTCATCGGCTCACAGCGGAGAATATGACAGCGAGTTGGTAAAAAATGAAGCGGCAATGATTGAAGGTTTGATTAAAAATCAAATGGATAACCAAGCCCAAAAACCGGTTGAACAAAATCTGGAAAAAAAAGGTTTTTGGTCGAAATTTTTTGGTTAAATTATTTTTACTAAAATTAGAATTGAAAAAATATAATATCTATGTTGCAATCAAAACTTTTTGGAAAAACTTTTAAAGAAGCGCCAAAAGACGAAGTCAGCACCAATGCGATTTTTTTGGCTCGGGCCGGATTTATTGATAAATTAACTGCCGGAGTTTATACTTATTTACCTTTGGGTTTAAGGGTTTTAAATAAAATCAAACAAATTGTCCGCGAAGAAATGAATGCAATTGACGGCCAGGAAATTTTAATGCCGGCTTTACAGCCCAAAGAAATTTGGGAAAAAACCGGCCGCTGGACCGATCCGGGCAAAGAAGTAATGTTTCAATTTAAGGGCCGAAGCGACAAGGAATTTGGTTTAGGCTGGACAGCCGAAGAAGTGATTACACCTTTGGTTAAAAAATTTGTCAATTCCTACAAAGATTTGCCGATTGCGCTTTATCAAATTCAGGATAAATTCAGAAATGAGCCAAGAGCCAAATCCGGTTTGATGCGCGGTATTGAATTTTCAATGAAAGATTTGTACAGCTTTCACCATAATGAAAAAGAATTAGAGGATTATTATCAAAAAGCTTTACTGGCTTACCAAAAGATTTTTAATCGCTGTGGTTTGGATTCAATAGTTACCGAAGCTTCCGGCGGCAGTTTTTCCAAATATTCTCATGAATTTCAAGTTTTGACTCAGTACGGTGAAGACACAATTTTTTATTGCAACCAATGCCATTATGCTCAAAATAAAGAAGTGGCTGAGTATAAAGCCGGTGACAGTTGCCCAAAATGTAAAACCGGAAAAATTAAAGAAGACAAAGCCATTGAAGTTGGTAATATTTTTCCGTTAAAAACCAAATATTCCGAACCGTTCAAACTTGAATACGCCGATGAAACCGGCAAAAAGCAACCGGTGATGATGGGTTGTTACGGTATTGGCCCCAGCCGAGTGATGGGTGCGATTGTGGAAATTTATCACGACCAAAACGGCATTATTTGGCCCGAAAGTGTGGCGCCGTTTGCCGTTCATTTGCTGCAAATTGGCGACGATTTGGCAGTTGCGAAATTAGCCCAAGAGGTGTATGATAAAATACTTGGTTTGGGCTTAGAAATTTTGTTTGACGACCGCCCGGGTTTGACTGCCGGCCAAAAATTTGCCGACGCTGACTTGATTGGAATTCCCAATCGGTTGGTAGTTTCACCAAAAACCAATGGTAAAATTGAGTTTAAAAAACGTTTAGAAAAAGATTTTGAACTTTTGGATATTAAGCAAGTATTGGCAAAAATTAAAGCTTGATTTTTAAAATAAAAAAAGAAGACCGGAGTTAGTGAGACCGGTCTTTAGGCGACAGCTTTCAGGTCGTGGCGAAATGCTTTTTCGCTTCCTTGTGGCCGAAGCCAAAGGATGCTGCCGTGGCAGCATGCCGCGAGAAGCGGTTTGTCGTTGAGGTCTTTTGGCACCCAGAGGCCAAGGCCGCCAGCGCATTTGTTCGGTCCGGTTACTATCCGTCCAGACCGGTTGCCTGCGCCGCTTCGTTTTTCGCAAATCCTGCGAGACTTTCTGCCAGTGCCGTTTTTCATAAAGAACGAATTCCTCCGTCGGGTTGGTTTATGCCTTTTTCTGCCTTTTTGATTGCCACCCGATTAGCAATCATAATTAAAAATAAATATACTAGATAATATCCATTTTGTCAACCTTATTGATATGTTAAACAGTTTATTCAAAAAATTCTCTAAAGATGTTGGAATTGATTTAGGCACTTCCAATACTTTGATTTACGTCAAAGAACGGGGGATTGTGATTAATGAATCCTCAATTGTTGCTTTAAATAATCGGACCGATCAGATTTTGGCCGTTGGCGAAGAAGCGCAAAAAATGGTTGGCAAAACCCCGCCGCATATTACAATTTCCAAACCTTTGGTTGATAGCATTATTTCTGATTTTGAAGTTACGGAAAAAATGCTTAAATATTTTATTGACCGGATTACTCAAAAAAGTTTTGGTCTTTCGCCGCGGCCAAGAGTGGTAATTGGTGTGCCTTTGGACGTGACGGAAGTTGAGAAAAAAGCGGTTGAAGATGTCGTACTTTCCGCTGGTGCCCGCGAGGTTTATTTGGTGGAAAATGTAATTGCTACGGCCGTTGGTGCCAGGCAGCCGATTCAAGATCCGTCCGGCAATATGGTGGTTGATCTAGGCGGTGGTATTACTGAAATTGCGGTAATTTCGCTTTCTGGTGTTGTTGCCTGGAAATCTTTGAGAATTGCCGGCAATCGGCTGAATCAAGATATTGTTTCTTTTGCCAGAAATGAATTTAATTTATTAATTGGTGAACGCGTGGCTGAAGATATAAAAATCAGAGCCGGTAAGTTGACTGACAGCAATGAGCCAATTGAATTAAAAATGCGCGGCCGCGATTTAATTACCGGTTTGCCTAAAGAAGTAATTATTACCAGTGAACAAGTTAAAGTTGCAATGCAACGTTCAATTGCCGCAATTATTGATGGTATAAAAAGTACTCTGGAAATTACCCCGCCGGAATTGGTGGCTGATATTTATCAGCGGGGAATGATTTTGGCTGGTGGCGGTGCTTTGCTTGCGGGGCTAGACGAAATGATTGCCAAAGTTACTAAAATTCCCGTTAAAGTGATTGAAGATCCATTAACTTGTGCCGTTCGGGGCATGGGTTTAATTTTGGAAGATGATAATTTGCTTTTGGAAGTTGCGGTGCCATCGTCAACCAAAGAAGAAAAAAAATCTCGATAGCTTATTTCAATTTTCAGTTTTATGTTTAAGTATATAAAATCAAGACCGCTAGCCGTTATTTTATTAGCAGTTGTTTTTCTGCTAATTTTTTTGCATTATGTTTCGATCTTAAAACCGGTTGAAAATTTGGTAATTAGAATTTTAACGCCGATTCAGCGTCAAATTTACAGCATTGGTTCGGGCATTAATAATTATTATTATGCCGCCACTAGTCGCAAAGACTACGGCGAGGATAATAAAAAATTAACTGAGCAGATTAATCAATTAACAATTGAGAATGCCCAGTTAAAAGTCGCTTTGCAGGAAAACCAAGAGATTGCCAAGCAAAGTGGCTTTTTGGCCAGGAATGGTCTGTCGGCGGTAACAGCCAAAGTGATTGGGAAAAATCCGGAGCCTAACTTGCAGTCAATAATTTTAGATAAAGGTTTAAAGGATGGGATTAAGATTGATTATCCAATAATTACTGCTGACGGGATTTTGGTTGGTAAAATTTCAAATGTAAAAGCCAATAGCTCTGAGGCAATTTTAATTAATGATTCAAGAAGTAAAATTGCCGCGACAATTCAAAATGAAAATAACACCAAGGGTGTGGTGGTGGGTGAACATGGCTTGAGTTTGATTATGGAGCTAATTGCCAAAAATGATGTGGTAAAAGTCGGTGACGTGGTGGTAACGTCAGGTTTAGAATCAACTGTGCCTAGAGGTTTGGTGATTGGTAAAATTAATCGGATTGTTTCTGAATCAAACAGCACTTTTCAAACGGCTTGGTTACAGGCTTTGGTGAGGGTTGATAATTTAACCGTCGTTTCAGTCCTTAAATTGCCGGAATTATAATGAGTATTTTTTTAAATACAATTTTTATTTTGGTTATTGGTATATTTCAAGTCAGCCTTCTAACCACTTGGCCTGAGCCGGTTTCTTCTTTGAATTTGATTTTAACCTTGGTTATTTTTTTAACCGTGATTGTTAATTATGAAAAAGGATTGTGGCTAGCTTTGGGCGGCGGATTGTTTTTGGAACTTTATTCCGCTTCATTTTTTGGAATTACCACTTTAAGTTTAGTTTTAACGGCGATGTTGATAAATTTTTTGTTTGGCAATCTTTTTACTAATCGATCGCTTTATTCGCTGATGATTTTAGGGTATATTGGTACTTTAAGTTATAATTTGGCGATTTTATTTTTTAATTCGGTGGCTTTGGTTTTTACCACCAGTAGTTATTTTTTATTTTTTAATTTTTGGTCGCAAATTTTTTGGCAGCCGCTTTTTAATGTTTTAATTTTGATTATCATTTTTTTCACTTACCACATCTCGACCGGGCGGTTAAAAAATATTTTTTTATTTCCCGCTTAATTTATGAGTCAACGATTTAAAGCCGACAATTTTGATATTTTTGGTAGTCCGCAAAATAGCGGTTATTTAGTCAATCGCAAATCTAATAATAAATGGTTTGAGGTTGATTTATTTTCCAGTCATAACCGGAGTTTAAATAATAATGCCACCCAGGCTTCAGTCGATCAAAAAATAATTAATCTCTGGTTGGTAGTATTATTTATCGGTTTATCGGTTTTGGGAGCTCGGACCGCTTATTTGCAGTTATTTGAAGGAACTTATTTTCGGTCAATTGCTGAAGGTAACCGGGTTAGAATTTTAGATATTAAAGCCACTCGCGGCGTAATTTATGATCGAAATAATCAGTTGTTAGTTGAAAATATTCCAAGTTTTTCTCTGGTAATAGTGCCAGTTGATTTGTCAAAAAAAACCGAAGACCGCCAACAGATTGCCAATGAATTGGCAAAAATTTCTCAAAAACCAGCCAATGAGATTTTTGATATTTTAATGAATCAGTCGCCCTATTCCTATCAACCGGTAGTGATTGCCGAAAATTTAACCCAGGATCAAGCCATTGCCGCCAAAATTTTAGCCGGGCGATTTTTGGGTATTGGTTTACAAATTGATAACTCTAGAAATTATTTAAAATCAGGCGAGGTGCAAAGTTTTTCCCATCTTTTGGGTTATACGGGAAAAATTGACGAAACTAAATTGCAAGAATATCTGGCCAAAGGTTATTTGATTGATGATAGTGTTGGCAAATCGGGGTTGGAAATGTCTTATGAAAAAGAGCTCAAAGGAATTAACGGCCGGCAGCAGGTTGAAGTCGATGCCACCGGCGAAGCTAAAGAAATTTTAGCTTACCAAAAACCGGTTTCAGGCGACAATTTAGTTTTAACTATTGATGTTGATTTGCAAAAACAGGCGGAGCTCAGCTTAAAGAAAGTTTTACAAAAAACCAACAAAAAACGGGGAGTGGTGATTGCCACTGATCCGACTTCGGGTGGGATTTTGGCTTTAGTCAGTTTGCCTGCCTATGATAATAATTTATTCAGCCGCGGTATCAGCCAAAAAGATTTATCAGATTTGATTAGTGATCCCAATCATCCCTTATACTCCCGAGCCGTCAGCGGGGAATATCCGCCTGGTTCAACTTTTAAATTAATTGTGGCTTGTGCGGCTTTACAGGAAAAATTAATTAATCAAAATACCAGCTTTATGAGCACCGGCGGCATTTCAGTCAGCCGTTGGTTTTTTCCCGATTGGAAAGCCGGCGGTCACGGGTTGACTAATGTGACCAAAGCCATTGCCGAGTCGGTTAATACTTTTTTTTATATTATTGGCGGTGGTTATAATGATTTCAAAGGCTTGGGCGTGGCTAATATTAAAAAATACGCTGAGCAGTTTGGTTTAAACAAGGAATTGGGAGTTGACTTACCAAACGAGTCTGCCGGGTTTGTTCCCAGTGAAGAATGGAAGGAAAAAATCAAAAAAGAAATATGGTATATTGGTGATACTTATCATTTTGCCATTGGTCAAGGTGATTTATCAGCTACGCCATTGCAAGTAGCGTTTTGGACTTTAGCTATTGCCAACGGTGGCACTTTGTATCAACCGCATTTGTTAAAATCGGTTTTAGATAATAATAATCAAGTAATTAAAGAAATTAAACCGGTTGTTTTAAGCCAGAATTTTATTGACCCTAAAAATATTGCGATTGTCGGACAAGGCATGCGCCAAACGGTTTTGTCTGGTAGCGGCCGCTATTTTGGCAGTTTGCCGGTAGAAGTAGCGGCCAAAACCGGTACGGCTGAATGGGCCAGCAATAAACCGACTCATGCCTGGGTGACCACTTTTGCGCCCTATAAAGACCCAAAAATTGTCGTGACGGTTTTGGTTGAAGAGGGTGGCGAAGGTAGTAGCGTGGCTGCCCCGGTGGCTTATGATATTTTAAATTGGTGGGCTGAAAATCGCTTAAATCCAACCACTACGCCAAATATTGCGGTTAAGCCTTAAGTTTTATTCAGCTAATGATTGTGGATAAGTATCAGTTGCATCCTTGACAATATATTGAAAGTAATTTAGAATATATTAAGCTATTGAAAATATACAGTTTGTACTGTATATTTTTAGTTCTAAAAATAAAAAAATATCTATGACTCCAACTACTTATATCACCCAAAACGGCTTAGAGAAATTAAAGGATGAATTAGAGTACCTCAAAAAGGCTAAAATGCCTGAAGTTATCGAAAGAATCGCCCGAGCCAGAGAGTTGGGAGACCTTTCGGAAAATGCCGAGTATCAAGATGCTAAAGACGAACAAGGTTTTATTGCCGGTCGAATTGCCGAGCTCGAACATCTAATTAATAAGTCAGAAATTATTAAAGAAAACGGCGGACGTGGTGTGGTCAGTATTGGTTGCACCATTAAAGTCATGTGCGGTCCCAGTCAGCAAGAGTATACGATCGTTGGCTCTAATGAAGCTGATCCGGCCAAAGGCTTGATTTCCAATGAATCACCAATCGGTCGAGCATTTTTAGGCCGAAAACGGGGAGAAAAAGTAATGGTTAAAATTCCCAAAGGTGAAATGGAATGTGAAATTTTAGACATTAAATAGATCCAAATACTTTAGTAAAAAATACCAATTTAATTGGTATTTTTTGTTTTACCGTATTATGGTTGGATTGACGGCAGTGGACTCTATTTTTGGCAGTTTCCTTCGTTGACCAAACCTTAAAATTTTAGTAAAATTATGATATAATTTTTAATCAAAATTATGGCTAATATTTTAAACGACGAGTATCAGACTCGCTTAGAAAAGCTGGAAAATCTCAAAAAAGAAGGGATTAATCCTTATTTGGATAAATTTGAAAAAGCTCAGCCAATAGCTGAAGTTTTGAAGTTTAAATTGGGTGCCAAAGCCAGAATTGCCGGCCGGTTAATGACAATTCGGGAAATGGGTAAAATTTGTTTTTGCCATGTCAAAGACGGATCGGGTCGAATGCAGGTGGTTTTAAAGCAAGACGATTTGGATTTAAAAAAGTTTTTGAAAATTTTTGATCCGGCCGATTTTATTGGTATTGAAGGTGAAGTTTTTAAAACCCAAAAAGGTGAAATATCGGTTTTGGTCAAAAAATATTTTTTATTATCAAAAGCTTTAAGACCGTTGCCGGAAAAATGGCATGGTTTGCAAGATCAAGAAATAAAATATCGCCAGCGGTATTTGGATTTAATTTCTAGCCAAGAAACAACTGATCGGTTTTTATTTCGTTCAAATTTTATCAAAAATTTGCGGGAATTTTACTGGCAAAATGGTTTTACTGAAATTGAAACGCCGATTTTAACCAATACTGCTTCCGGCGCTTTAGCTAAACCATTTAAAACTCATTATAATGCTTTGGACATTGATGTTTATTTAAGAATTGCCATTGAAACTTTTCAAAAAGAAGCAATCGTTGGTGGATTTGAAAAGACTTTTGAGATTGGACATTGTTTTCGCAACGAAGGCATGGATCCTTCCCATCTTCAGGAATTTACAATGTGTGAGCACTATGCGGCCTATTGGGATTTTATAGATAATATGAAATTTACCGAAGAGATGTTTGTCTTTTTATTGAAAAAAATGTTTGGCACTTTAAAGATTGAAATTAAAGACCGCCAAGGCCAAAAAGTAATGGTTGATTTTAAACCGCCCTGGCCTAAAGTCAGTTTTGCCGATTTGATCAAAAAAGATTGCGGGATTGATATTGATAAATTTGAAACTACCGCTCAACTTCGAACGGAAATTAAAGCCAAAAAAATCAAAATTGAAGATTTGGATAAATTAGAACGCGGCAATTTGATTGATGCTTTGTACAAAGAAGTTTCGCGGCAAAAATTAGTTCAGCCGACATTTTTAATTAATCATCCCTTGGATCTTTCGCCATTGGCCAGACGCAATGATGACAATCCTTCAATTGTTGACCGCTTTCAGCTGGTGGTTAATACTTGGGAAATTGTTAACGCTTATTCGGAGCTGGTTGATCCGATTGACCAAAAAGAAAGATTTGAAAAACAAGCTAAAGCCAAAGCCTCTGGCGACGTTGAAGCTCACGGCAAAGATGATGAATACGTTAAAGCTTTAGAGCACGGTGCGCCGCCAATTTCTGGCTGGGGTATGGGCATTGATCGAATTGTCACTTTATTAACTCAACAAGATAATTTAAGAGACGTAGTACTGTTTCCCTTGCTGCGTCCGGAAAAATAAAAATATGATTTTAACCACCTTTCAAATCGTATTTCGTTTGCTGCTGTCGGCTGCCTTATCTGGTGTGGTTGGCTTGGAACGAGAGTATCGCCATAAGCCGGCTGGCCTAAGAACCAATATTTTGGTTGGTGTCGGTTCGACTTTGGTCATGCTAACTTCACTTTTTGTTTCCGGCCAAGACGGCGATCCAACCAAGCTTGCCTATGGGGTTATTACTGGCATTGGTTTTTTGGGTGCCGGTGTCATTATCCGCGGCCGGGGCGACAAAGAAGACGAAGAAATGGTCCACGGTATAACTACAGCGGCAACGATTTGGTTGGTTTCGGCAATTGGTTTAGCGGTTGGCTTGGGTTTTTATTTTGCGGCAATTTTTACTACAGCGATTGCTCTGGCTGTTCTTTACGGTTTAAATAGCGATCGAATTCGTGACAAAATGGAAAATAATCATAAAGAAAAACCGGAAAATTATGAATAGACAACAAGCTTACATTTTGCTTACCGAGCACATGAAAATTCCGGCTAATTTAAATCATAGTCGGGAATCAGAGGTAATCATGAGGGCATTAGCCCGTCGGTTAGGCGAAAATGAAGAGGATTGGGGCAATCTAGGCTTGTTGCATGATATTGACTGGGAATACGGGCAAAACGTCCATTGTCGCCAATGCCGCGAGATTTTGGGCCAAGCCGGCTTTAATGATAATTTTATCGAAACGGTTATTTCTCACGGTTACGGTTTTGAGGCTTTGGGATCGGATTTAGCGGCCAAACAAAGAACCACTAAATTGCAGCATTTGCTGGCTGCCGCCGAGACAATCACCGGTTTGATTTATTCTTGCGCTTTGGTTAGGCCGGATAAAAAATTAGCCTCAGTGGAAGTTAGTTCAATTAAAAAGAAAATGAAAGACAAGTCATTTGCTGCTAATGTTAATCGTGATATCATTCGCGAATGTGAACAAGCGGGAATTGCTTTGGATGATTTTATTGATTTGAGTTTGCAGGCAGTTAAAGAAATTGCCGGTGAAATTGGTATCTAGTCTATGAAAAAGATAATGGTTTTCGGGACGTTTGACGGATTGCATGCGGGGCATTTAAATTTTTTTAATCAGGCAAAAAAACTTGGTAACTATTTAATTGTTGTGATTGCCAGAGATTATAATGTAAAAAAAATCAAAAATAAATTACCAAGATTAAACGAAACCGAAAGGCAATCGGCAGTCAAAAAAATAAAAATTGCCGAAAAGGTAGTTTTGGGCCAAATTAAAAATCCTTACAAAGTTATTGAAAAATATCAGCCGACAGTAATTGCTTTGGGCTATGACCAAAAAAGTTTTACCAAAGATTTAAAAAAGAATTTTACCAAAATAAAAATTGTCAGATTAAAACCTTATAAACCAAATATTTATAAATCATCTAAACTAGCGCTTAAAACCTAGATTTCTAACAACCTATAAACCTATAACCTAATTAACCAGTATGCTAGACATTAATAAAATTCGCAAAGAAAAAGAAATAATTAAAACTGCATTGCTCAAAAGAATGGAGCCAAAAAATTTGGATTTGGATTTGGTTTTGGAGCTAGACGATCAAAGAAAAAAGATGTTGCAGCAAGTTGAAGTTTTAAAAGCCCAAAGAAATAAATATTCCAAAACCAAACCAAGTCCCGAGGTGATTGCTAAAATGAAAGAAATCGGTGAAGAGATTAAAAAAATGGATGACCAAGTCAAATTAACCGAAACGGAACTGAATGAAAAATTAGCGGCTTTGCCAAATATTCCAGCCGATGATGTTTTACCCGGCGGCAAAGAAAACAATAAAGTAATTAAAACTTTTGGTAAAAAACCGGAATTTAAATTTACGCCCAAAGATCATGTCCAGCTGGCAACTGATTTAGGTATTATTGATTATGAGCGGGGAGTGAAAATGTCCGGCAACGGTTTTTGGATTTACAAAGGCCAAGGCGCGATTTTGGAATGGGCGCTTTTGAGTTATTTTATCAAATTTCATCAAAAAAACGGCTACACTTTTATGATCCCGCCGTTTTTATTAACCGAGCAATCCGCTTACACTTCCGGCCATTTGCCGAAATTTCGTGATGATTTGTATTGGACGCAAGAAAATACTTGTTTAAATGCAACTTCGGAAATGATGCTTGGCAATTATCATCGGGAAGAAATTTTAGCCGAAGAAGAGTTACCTTACAAATATTGTGCTTACTCGGCTTGCTTTCGGCGCGAGGCTGGTTCTTACCGCAAAGAAGAGCGGGGGATGATTCGCGGCCATCAATTTAATAAAATTGAAATGTTTCAGTATACCAAGCCCGAACAATCTTGGGATTCGTTTAAAGAGTTAGCTGCTAATGCGGAAAAATTAGTTGAAGGTTTGGGCTTGCATTTTCAGTCCGTGCTTTTGGCCGCCGGCGACGCCAGTGCGGCAATGGCCAAAACCATTGATATTGAGGTTTGGATTCCCAGCATGGAAATTTATAAAGAAGTTTCCAGCGTTTCCAATGCTTTGGACTATCAGGCCAGAAGAGGTAATGTTCGATTTAAAAACAAAGAAACCGGTAAAAATGAATTTGCTCATACTTTAAATGCTTCGGGTTTGGCTACCAGCCGTTTGTTTCCGGCAATTTTAGAGCAGTTTCAGCAAAAAGACGGCAGCGTTTTAGTGCCAAAAGTTTTGCAGCCATTTTGTGGTTTTAAAAAAATTGAAAAAAAGTAAAGTTAAAGTTAAAGTTAAAGGGAAAGGGCCGATTCATGCGCGCATCAATGCACATAAACCGGCCCCGTGAAAGCAGAATGTTCTGCTGGTAAGCAACGACTAGCGTTGCTGTTCGCGAGCTTGCTGGATTTCTTTCAGCAGCTCTTCGCGACTGGCGGCAACGATCACGTTGCCTTGCGAGTCAACTACTCGTACCATTGGTCTTCCTCCGTTGTCTCTTATCTCTGCCTTTTGTTTTCCCATCCTGTGAGATGGTTAACAATATATAATACCATATTGTATAAATATTGTCAATAGGAATTGAGATAAAATGGCTAAATTTAGCTAAAAATTGTTTAAAATAATGTATAGTTCTTGGGTAGAAATTTCTCAGTCGGCAATTTTACATAATTTGGCGCAGTATCAAAAAGTAGTCGGTCACTCGGTTCAGATCATGCCAATTGTTAAAAGCAACGCTTACGGTCATGGGATGATTGAAATTGCCAAATTAGTCAGTCCAAAAGTTGGCTGGCTTGGCGTGGTCAGTTTGGCTGAGGCATTGGCACTGAGAAAAAATAAAATTAAAAACCGAATTTTTGTTTTAAGTTATTTTCAAAATCAATCTTTGGCCAAAGGTATTAGCCAAAATATAGAATTGCCAGTCTATGATTTGGAATCGGCCAAGTTGATTTCGCAAACTGCCAAAAGAATAAAAAAAATTGCCAAAGTGCATATTAAAATTGATACCGGCGCCAGTCGAATTGGAATTTTATCGGAAAATGCTTTAGCGCTGATTAAAAAAATCAATCAGTTACCGAATTTAAAAATTGTTGGTGTCTACAGCCATTTTGCCGCTTCCGAAGAAAACCAAAAATACACCAAATTGCAACTTGATAAGTTTAGCCAGGTTTTGAATCAAACGGATGAATTTAAAATTATTCCTTATCGCCATTTTGCCTGTTCGGCAGCCACTTTAGTCAAGCCGCAGGCTCATTTAAATTTAGTCAGACTGGGTTTGGGTTTATACGGGCTTTGGCCATCGGTGTTGGCAAAAAAACAAGCTTTAAAACTTTATCCGTGGCTGAAACTAAAACCGGCTTTGACTTGGAAAACTAAAATTATTCAGATTAAAGAAATTGCCGCCGGCACTAAAATCGGTTATGGTTGCGCTTATACGGCCAAACGAAAAATGAAAATCGCAGTTTTGGCGGTTGGCTATTGGGAAGGTTATGATCGGCGCTTGGGAAATATCGGTGAAGTATTGATTAGAAATAAAAAATGTCCGGTGGTCGGGCGGGTTTGCATGAATTTGACTATGGTTGATGTCAGTAAAATAAAAAATATCAAAACCAAAGATGAGGTAATTTTATTAGGACAGGGGATACCGGCTGAGGCTTTGGCGCAAAAAATCGGCACAATTAATTATGAAGTGGTAACCAGGATAAATCCGTTATTAACAAGAAAATATATAAAATAAATTTATGGCTAAAAAGAAATTAAAAATTGGAGTAATTTTTGGTGGGCGTTCGGGCGAGCATGAAGTTTCAATTGTTTCGGCCCAGTCAGTGATGAAAGCTTTAGATAAAAATAAATATGACGTTATCCCGATTGGCATTACCAAAGAAGGTAAATGGATTGCCGGCAGTCAAGCGGTTGATTTTTTGAAAGACGGAATGAAAAAATTACCCTTTAAATCAGTGATTGTGCCGGATCCAACCGAGAAAGGATTAATCTCGGTTAAAGACAGTAATTTGGCTAAAATTAAAGAGCCAAAACAATCATTTGCCAAGCTAGATGTAATTTTTCCGGTAATGCACGGTACTTATGGCGAAGACGGCAAGCTCCAGGGACTTTTGGAAATGGCTAATATTGCCTATGTCGGGCCGGACGTTTTGGGTTCGGCTTTGGGTATGGATAAAATTGTTCAAAAGCAATTATTTGCCCAGCAACACTTACCGATTGTAAAATATGATTGGTTTTTGACAACCAAGTGGCAAACCGACCGTAATAATATTTTAAAGCGTTTGGAAAAGAAATTGGTTTACCCGATGTTTACCAAGCCTGCCAATACCGGTTCGAGTGTTGGGGTTGGTAAATGCCATAATCGTAAAGAGTTAATTGCCGGAATTGCTGAAGCAATGCAATATGACCGAAAAATTATTGTTGAACAGGGGATTGAAAATATTTCCGAAATTGAAGTGGCAGTTTTAGGTAATGACCAGCCCCGCGCTTCAGTACCGGGTGAAATTGTGCCGGGTAATGAATTTTATGATTATGATGCTAAATATGTTGATGGTAATTCCCAAGCAATAATTCCTGCCAAATTGCCCGCTAATTTAATTAAAGAAATTCAAGCGGCGGCAGTTTTGGGTTTTAAAACCCTTGACTTGGCGGGTATGGCACGAGTTGATTTTTTTGTGGTTAAAAATACCAAAAAGATTTATATCAACGAAGTCAATACTATTCCCGGATTTACTTCAATTTCAATGTATCCAAAGCTTTGGGCCGCATCCGGCATCCCTTATCCTGAGTTATTGGATCGTTTAATCAAACTGGCAATCCAACGGTTTGAACAAAAAAATAAGTTTGCCACTTCTTATCAACCAAAGCAAGATTGGTATAAATAAATATGAAACCAAAATCAAGGCGCGATTATCATCAAAAAAGTTTCAGAAATCCTTATTATTTACCCAAAGCCAAGGCGAAAAAAAATAAAAGCCGTAAATTTGGTTTGGTTTTGATAATCTTAGTCTTTATTTTTTGTTTATATCTTTTATTTGGCAAGCCATTGAAAATCACTGCTGTTCAGGTCGTTGGCAATCAAACAATTACCCAAAGTGAAATCCAAACCGTAGTTTATGATCAAATGGCTGAAAACCGTTGGCTAATTTTTAGTCAAAAAAATATTTTGTTTTTTAGCACTGAGCAGACCAAAAAAAATTTAATGGAAAAATATCTACTTGATGACTTAAAAATTAAAAAGAAATATTTTAATGAAGTTGTCGTTACGGTCAAAGAAAAGCAGGCTTATTTGATTTGGTCGACCGGTGATGAAAAATACTCATTAGATTTAAGTGGCATGGCGATAAAAAAAATTGAAGACAGTGATTTAGTCATTGTTCAGTCTGGTAGCAACGAAATAGTTAAAACCGAGAGTAATCAATCGGGCTACCCGATAATTTATGATCAAAGTTGTTCTGATGTCCAAATCGGTAATTTAGTTGCCAACAAAAAACTGATTGATTTTATCATTAATTTAACCGAACAAATTGAATTAAATACCGATCTTAGCATTTCTCATTATAATTTGGTCAATCCTTTGGCTAATGATATTGCTTTAGTAACTGCCGGCGGTTGGGAGGCCAGATTTAGCCTGGATCAGCCGATTAAAAGCCAAATTGACCTTTTGATTGTTGTTTTGCAAAAACAAGTTAAAGATCAAAGTAAATTACAATACATTGATTTGCGATTTGGGGATAAAGTTTTTTATCAATAATTTTTTATCATTAAGGCTTTATTTTTTAGTTCCCTAGCCTTGCGTCGCAAAATATATAAATAAAAAAAAGTTGGTAGGCAGGGTAAAGGGGATAAGCTGAAAAAAATTATTGGTTAAGGTGATCAAAAGGTAACGTTTTTGTCTATCTATTTTAGACTTCATGGATAAGTCCGCTTGGCGGATTTTTTTATTTAAAATTTATATTTTAGGGTTAATTAGTATTAACTTAATCTAAAATGATTAAATCAATTAATATTTATTACAAAATAGATAGGTGGGATACCTAAAAGAGTTTAAGTTGTTAAGTTTTTGATTGATTTGGATCCTTTTTATGGGTTTAGGCTCAGACTTTATTATCTGGCCAAAAGCACTACCCTAGTGTCGTATAAGATATATTGTGCGACTCTAAGCTATTTAAAAATAAAGCCTAACTAATCAATAATCAATTATTCCCCCGTTAAATCAGCCAGGGATTTTTTATAATTTAATTTTAAAATTAAATTATTTTTATTAAATAAATATTAATCCTTCATTTTGGCCTTGACACGGTTATTTTTTGGCGTTAAAATAAAAAGCCGGCTTTTAGCCAGGAATTTGCACCTTAAAACAGTTTGCCCTTCGCTAATGGTCAATAAGAGTTTTATTGACGGTTAAGGGAGGGCAAACAACAGCCGGGACTGGTCATTTCGGGTATGTTTAGCCCAACCTCTAATTCATAAGTATCAATCTTATGTTTGAAGCCATCAGAGGGGGTCTGGCTCTCGCCGTGACCTTAGTGGTCCTAAAGCTGTTCCTCCCCGAGGTCGCAGCAAAGCTTGTCTTGTTGATTACTAACGTGATTGACATTTTACTGCTCGCAGTGAATCAAGCTTCTGTTGCCAACCTCATTCACTAAAACCCGAAGGCTCGAGATTAATTTCCCGAGCCTTCTTTTCTATAAATTATTTTGATTGTGTTTAGTGTCGCAAAACGTTAAGATTTCTTTTCTAATTTTTTAAATAATAAAAAGGAATAAACTATTGGAACTATTACAACTATTACCATGGTGATTATGAATAGTAGCCAAAAAATTTCATTGGGTAAAAATACACCCAAAAGCATTAAAATTCCGGTTAGGATAAATAATTTGCCGCCAAGCCGATTGGTTTTATCCCAAACTATTTCGTTTGACAGCGTCCAAGGTGTTCTAATACCCATAAACCAATTTGACTTGATTTTTCCAAGATAGTTACCCATAATAATAAATAAAGCACCAACTGAGGCCGGCACCACTACATCGATTGATATGTTATACCCTAGACCCGCAAAGCCAACCAGAAAATAAATCGCGGTCATAAAAATCACAAATAGATTCTTGAAAATATGGTAAGGTTTGGCAAATTCGGCGTAACGATCTTTTTTTGGATCAAAATAAGGTAAGGCTAAAAATAAAAGATATATCCCAATACTTAAAGCCGGAAAAAAGAAAGCGGCAAAAGCCTTTGAGGACCAGCCGTCAATTTCACCGCGGTAATTCCAGTGAGTGGCAACGGTTTGAGGGAAATTGGCATAAAAATAGAAACTGGCGGCAATGCTTAGTAAAATTAAAATTGCCGGTATTGCCTCGGATTTTAAACTGATTTTTAGTGGGTTGGTCATAGTTTTTTGATTATTTTTTATTATTTTTTTTGAAAAAATTATATACTTCTTCGGCAATTTCTTCAAACACGCTTAAGTTTAAAGAATAAATTATTTGTTGGCCTCTTCTCTTAGTACTGACCAGATCGGCATTTTTTAGAATATTTAAATGGTGTGAAAGCGATGGCAAAGTCATATCAAAATCCCCCGCTATTTCATTAACGGATAAGTCGTTTTTTCGAAGCAACTGAAGTATTTTTCTTCTGGTCGGATCAGATAAGGCCTGAAAAGTTTTGTTTAAAGTCACCTGATTTTTATTTAGATATTTAGACAACTATCTAAATATTACCATTAAATAAAAATTGGGTCAACAAAAGTTATCCCCAATTAAATTTCGTCCCAGTAGATGAATTTTAGGTAAGTTAAGGCCAAAAAAGCCGAGATTGCTTGAAAAATATTAGTCAGTGCCGGTTTTTCGCCAAAAAATAAAGGTAGAGCTAAGATAATAATTGGCACTAAATAAATCAAAATATCGTGAGTCATGGCTTGACCCCAATTTAAATTTACGGTTTGGATAAAATTGGGCGTGGCCTTCGTTTTTTTAATAATTTTTTGGTCGCGAGTAAAAATATAAATTCCACCGGCAAAAAAAATCAAAGCCGGCGATGCGGCAACAATAGCATCCCCTATCGATTGCATTTGGGTGAAAAATTTTATGTAAAAAAAAGTTATTACGGCAACAATCAGCCAAATTCCCAAATTGATATAAAAATCTTTATTTTTCATAAAAAGTTACGGCAAGTAATCAAGTGGATTGACCGGAATACCATTGAGACGAATTTCTAAATGAAGATGCGGACCGGTGGTCATTTTGCCCGCGCCAGTAGTACCGGGCGTGGCGCCACTGGCACCAATCACCTGTCCTTGGTTGACATATTCGTCTTCTTTGACGTTAACCCGGGAAACGTGACCATAAACACTTGATAAGCCGTTGGCGTGAATTATCATAATGTAAGCATAGCTGGTGTCACCGTTAAATTTAACTCTGGCCACATAACCGGAATCAACTGATTTTATTGTCGTGCCTTGGGGCGTTCTGATATCAATTCCCGGGTGTTCGTAAATATAGCGGAAAGGATAATCCGGATCATGAAAAATGGCGCTGATGCCTTTAGCCGGATTAACTGGCCAAATAAAGCCGGCGGCGCTTGAATTTTGGAGTTGTGATTGTTTCTGCTGTTCTTCCAGTTTTTGTCTGACGGTTTTTTCCAAAGTAACAATATCGGCATTGATTTGTTGCTGCTCAATTTGCAACTGATAAAGATATGATTTGTATTGTTTTTCGGTAAGTTTGTTTTGGATCAATAAAATTTCCTGGGCACTGCTTTTTTCGGAAAGTTGAGATTTTTGTTCTTGGAGCTGATCTTTCAGTTTTCCTTCCAGCTCGGCTTTTTCCTGCCATTTGGTTTTTTGAGTCTCTAAATCATTTTTACTGTTTTTTAATTTTTTCAAGGCACTGTTTAAGTTGCTGTGAATTTCTTGAGTGTATTTGATTTGATCAAAGAAATCAGAAAATGAATCATTGGTCAGGACAACTTCCAAATAGCTGACCTGATCGTTATGGTTAATCAACCGCAAATACTCGGCAATTTTGCTTTTGTTGTCAGTGATTTTTTTTTCGGTTTGTTGAATTTGAATATTAAGACTTTGAATTTCCAAGTTGGTTTGTTCAATTCTAATTTCAGTTTCTTCAATGTCTAAATTGATTTTGGCGATTTGATTGTCCAAAATTGCCAATTGATTTTTTAGACTCTTGGCTTGATTTTGTTTATCTTTAATCTGGGCATTGTAAGCGTCAATTTCTTTTTGCAAAATGTCAATGTCTTTTTTTCTTTTTTCGATTTGCTGGCTTAAGCTGTTAAGATCATCTTGGGCAATGGCGGTTTTTGGGTTAATTGCCAAAAAATCAGCCAAAATAAAGCTGATTAGCAAAAGAAAAACTAATATTTTAGTTCGGACAAATTTTTTATTTTTATTTTTAATCATTAATATATTTATAGCACAAATTTGGCATTTTTACAAAAATATTGACAAAAAAGCTTTGTCAATATAACTTTATAGCAAGTGAAATAATGACTATTCTGAACACATTGGAGGAGAATCAGCCATGAAGGTAGCTATTTGCACCAGGCGGGTCAGCTTTTTGCCAATCAGTCAATCGGCTGGCAAAAAGGTCAGTGTCTTAGTAAGGAATCATGCCAAATTGGGCCAAATCAAGCGTCGAGCCTGGCTGGCATTGGCAAGAAAATTGGGGCAGAAGCCCGCTGTTTTGAAGCAACAGTACAGTATTGGCCCGTTAACCTGGAAGGAGAAATTGTGATAAACCAAACTAGTCAATCGGCTGCTGGCAGCCAGACTGGCCAGCCACAATTTTCGGCTGAGCAGGCCAGGGAGGTTGCGGCCATGGCCGCTCTCAGCCAACGGCACCGTCTGAACCCGGGACAACTTTGGCAGGCGCTTCACCCTGCCCCTCATGCACCTTATTGACGTAGTCAAATCAAGTATTTGGCTACTTTTTTTATGACAAAAAATTAATTGCAGTTTCAATTCGGTTTAAGCTTTCTTTTTTGCCCAAAGCCTCGGCAATTTCAAATGGTCCGGGCGAATTTTTCAGCCCTGATAAAGCAACTCGCATCGGCCAAAGCATATCCCCTGTTCCTACGCCCTTTTGACTGATTAACTCTTTAATTTCTTTTTCCAAATCTATTGACTGCCATTTTTTATCAGCTAGGTCTGAAAGTTTTTCCTTTAAAGCTTTTAAATTATCAGCAATTTCTTTTTGACTTAATTTTTTCCAAAGCAAAAGCTCGGTTTCGTACTTTGGCTGAGTAAAGAAAAATTGGGTATTGGGTACGATGTCTTCAAGTTTTTTGATTCGATCTTTTTCGGTAATAACAATTTTTTCCAGAGTTTTTGAGTCAGTTTCGATCCCCGCAGCGGTAAAATATGGTTGGCAAAGTTTGGCCAACTCAGCGGCTGATTTTTCTCGGATGTAATGGCCGTTTAACCAGTCTAGTTTTTGGACATTAAAAACAGCGCCGGATTTGTTTACTTTTTCCAGACTAAAAGCCTTGATCATTTCGGCAAAATTAAAAATTTCTTGCTCAGTTCCCGGATTCCAACCTAAAAGTAAAACAAAATTCAATAAGGCTTCAGGCAAATAACCCTTTTTTAAATAATCTTCAACTGCCACGTCGCCTTGGCGCTTGGATAATTTTGAATGGTCGGAATTAAGCAATAAAGGCAGATGGGCAAATTCGGGTGCTTGCCAGCCAAAAGCCTGATAAAGCAAAATGTGTTTGGGTGTTGACGGTAGCCATTCTTCTCCTCGAATAACGTGGCTGATATTCATTTCGTGATCGTCAACTATTGAAGCTAAATGATAAGTTGGAAAGCCGTCTGATTTTAAAATAATTTGATCATCCAAGGTGTTATTGGCAAAACTGACTTTGCCGCGAATCAAATCAGTAAATTCCGTTACGCCGGTTTTTGGCATTTTAAAACGAATGACATAGGCAAGACCAGAGGCAATTTGTTTTTTGGCAATTTCCGGATCTAAATCGCAGCACTTGCCGTCGTACATTGGTGGTAATTTTTTGGCAGTCTGAATTTGGCGCAGCTGATCAAGCCTTTCGGGAGTACAAAAACAATAATAGGCTTTACCCTCTTTGACCAGTTGTTCGGCGTATTTTTTGTAAATTGCCAATCTTTGTGATTGAATCATCGGCTTTTTATTTTCCCAATTCAAACCAAATTTTTTCAGGACAATTTGCAGACTTTCCACAGCACCCTCAACTTTTCGGCTTTGGTCGGTGTCTTCAATGCGTAAAAGAAATTGGCCGTTATTTTTTTTGGCAAAAAGATAAGCGTATAAAGCCGTGCGCAGTCCGCCGATATGCAAAAAGCCGGTTGGACTGGGTGAAAAACGAGTGATTATTTTTTCAGACATATTTTTTGACAATGGTTAGGTTATTTTGTAAGATATTAGCTCCGGGTCAAAATTTACATAATGATTGGAGGGTTTGCACCCATGGATTTACAGTCAGCAATTAAGGCGGCAGAGGATTTGGTCAGGAGGGCTGCCGAGAAACAGAGACTTGGATTTGCAGTTTCTGACCTTGCTAGTTTTTCTGCTATTTTTCAGGTCGCCAAAGCCGGTCAAGGATCAATCACGTTGATTAATCTAGACGCCGAGGTTGAGGGTCAACCTGGTTTGAAAATCCAGGTTATCGACTGGCAGCGCCCTGATGGTGAGGTTTTTCGGTTTCATTATTGGACCTACGACAATCTGGCGGTGGAACTGGCCAAAGTTGGTATCGAATTACCTGCTGCCGACTGATCGGCAAACTGTTTAGGCTTCATCTTTTTAGGTGAAGCCTGTTTTTTATGATTAAGAACGGAAAAACTATTACTGCATTAATAATTCTTTGCCACCTGGTTGGTTCTTTGATTAGGCGGTAGAGCCATTCCAGGCCGATTTTTCGTAAATATTCTGGGGCTCGCGGCACGGTTTCGGAAATATAATCAAAAGCGCCGCCAACGCCCATGGCCAATCTAACCGTTGGCAGTTTGTCTAAGTGATAAAAAATCCATTCTTCTTGTTTAATTTGGCCCAAAGCCACAAAAATGATTTGGGGAGCGGCTTGATTGATTTGGTCGATCAGCTCCTGATTGATTAGTTGCGGATCAGTTATTTCTCCCCCGCTTTGGCTGCCGGCGATTTTTAAATTGGGAAATTCCTGTTTTAAAACTTCAGCTGTTTTTTCGGCTACTGATTTGCCGGCACCAAGGAAATAGACTGAACAACTTTTTTGTTCAGCTAGCTGGCAAATATACCAGATTAAATCAACGCCGGTAATGCGCTGTAGCCTTTGGCCCAAGAATTTAGCGGCATAGGTCAGGCCAACACCGTCAGCGGTTGCGATATCGGCATAGTTTAAAATCTCTTTAAACTTTTTATTTTTTTGGGCAGCAACCAAAAATTCCGGATTAGGCGTAACAATATAATGTGGATCAGTTGAATCCAAAAATTTATCAATTTGAACTAAAATTTCCTGCAAAGACAAATCATCTATTTTTACACCTAAAATTTCGACTTTGGCCATAGGTTTAAATTAACCTTTTTGCCGCGGCAAAGGCTGGCTGTATTGAAAACGCTGAAATTCCTGCGGTCCGTCAGCTCGATAGCGGCTTTTAGTGCGGTAGCGAGTCACCTTGGTTTTATTATATTTTCGAGAAGAATGATCGCGCATAATAAATAAATAATTATTAATATTTCAAATTATAACTGGCTAAAATTTTGTATTCCGGGCCAATTGAACTTAACTGACTTGCCATTAGTTCAATGCTGGTGACTGGAATTTCCAATTTTGGCGGGTCAAAATTATCCGGTTTGAAAATGATTGGGCTTTTAACCCGAGCTAAAGTCAAGTGCGGCGTCCACGGCCGATTTTCGGTTTTGATGCCAATTTTATTTAGTTCCTCCCCTACTTTGTTTTGCAAAAGGCTAAGACTTTCATTGCCGATTTGTTGGCCGGATAAATAAATAATTTTTGGCTCATTTAAATTGGGAAAAGCGCTAATTTTATCGGTTAAAAGTTTAGCGGTTTTAAAATCTTTGACTTGATTTTCTAAAATATCCTTAACCGCTTCAATCTGTGAATCACTTAAATCCCCTAAAAAATGTAAAGTCAGATGGGCGGTTTTGGTCTGAACACCAGTGACGGAATTTTTATAATATTTTTTTAGCTTTAAAGTCAGATCGTCAATTTCTTTGACGGCAGCTGGCAAAAGATTAATGGCAATAAAACAGCGCTTGGACATAGTAATATTTTAGCAGATTTTTTTAATAATTTCCAGTATTTTGAAGATAAAAAAAAGACCTTACTAATACTACGTAAGGTCGCCAATGAACTTAATCGCCACCTCCAAGGTGCATCAAAATGCGGACGCATTTTTGGGGGTTGCGGTTGTACGCTGCCAAGAAATAGCACCTTAGCCACGTATCGTCGCCACAAACTGTTGGCCAGTAAGCTCCTGGAACCTTGCTGTGGCATTCGATCTCCGCTTCGGTCATGTCCCTGACCGAGCTAGGATCGACTAAGTAAGAGTCCCAGCCCCCGTTCCAAAGGATCGGGGCGAACTGGGCTTGGCCCAAAAACATGCTGATCCGAGCCCGGCAAACGTCCTGATTGGCTGGCTCCATGATGCCAAATGCCCATCCCCAAAGATATTCTGGGGAGCATTTCGTCCTGTCGGGGACGAAAATGTCCTCTTCTAGTCCAAAGACTGTAGAGCGGGCATAGGCAAACCGGAAGCCGGCAAGATACTTTTCCAGGTCTCGGTTCCTAATCTTTTGGGCCAGTTTGGCGCGCTCTTTTGTCGCGCCTTGGCCGGGGCCAAACTTTTGGTCCAGCGCCGCCAACCGTTGCTCGTAAGTTCTGCCTACATTTGTCTCTCCCTGTTGGGCCATCGCTTTTCCTCCTATCGTTAGACAGGAGAATCAGCAATTAGCCAATCTAATTGCACATTTCATCCTGTCATAGTGAATTGAAAAGAGCTTTGTAATATATACTATAATTATGTTTTTGTCAAGTTATAATAAAAAAAAGACCCTTGGTTTAAATTCCCGGGTCTTTGTCCGAATGATTTTGATTGTTGGCTATATGTCTAAAGCCTCAAAAACGGCGGCCTTTTTCTCCTTTGTGGAGATGTTTTTAAGAGAGGTTTTAAAATCAACATCTCTTATGACCTGGCCGGTAACAGCGAGTAGTTCAAGGGCCTGTTTGAGATCTGAGTAATTCTTAGACAACACTGCCTCTCCGGCTCGTCGCGCGACTTGGAATCGTACATCCCTTTTGGCGTGGGCCTGTATGGTTCGGAAATCTTCCCAAAGAATTTTCTCGCCCCGACGAGTCTTAATGGTGCGGGCCTCAACTGGGTTCAAGAGTTGAATGTAACGGCCTTTAGTCTGGCCTTGCTTTCCTAAGGCTGAATCTACTCCAAGTAGTCGCTTCTGGCTAAACCAAACGGCGGTTACTTGTACAGACCCAATCTTTCCCCGCCTTTGAAGGTGCGATACTTTAGTTGACATGGCTGTATCCTCCTGATTTAAAGGTTTCTGCCATTTGTCCTGTTGCTGCCCAGTGCAGTGACGAATCGGACGTTGTTTGTCATAATAATTTATATAACAAAAAAATATTTTTAGCAACAGCAAAAAATAAAAAAAGTTACGGTCTTAAATTATTACCAAGATGCTTTGAAAGTATTATATAAAAAAACTTATGATAATTACAAAATTGTAGTATAATAATTGTATATATGAAAGAAGCATTATTCTATAAAAAATTGGAAGATAATAAGGTCAAATGTGAGCTTTGTCATCAGTTTTGCCAGATTATGTCCGGTAAGCGCGGCTTGTGCGGCGTGCGGGAAAATTCAGGCGGTACTTTGCAGACTTTGGTTTATGGTAAAATTGCATCAGCCAATATTGATCCGATTGAAAAAAAACCGTTTTTTCATTTTTTGCCCGGTTCCCAGGCTTTTTCCATTGCCACGGTTGGCTGTAATTTTTCCTGCGCGAATTGCCAAAACGCCGATATTTCCCAGTCGCCAAAAGAAAAATTAAAATTTTTGTCGCAAATGCCAGGCTCGGAAGCGACGCCGGAGCAAGTGGTAAAACTGGCTTTGGAATCAAATTGTCAAAGTATTGCCTACACTTATACCGAGCCAACCATTTTTTTTGAGTTTGCTTTGGATTGTATGAAGCTAGCCAAAAAGAGCGGCTTGAAAAATGTCTGGGTTTCCAATGGCTACACTAATTTGCCGGCTTTGGAAATGGCTAAGCCTTATTTGGACGCGGTTAATGTTGATTTAAAGTTTTTTTCCGAAAAAAATTATCAAAAAATTTGTGGCGCGAAACTCCAGCCGGTTTTAGATAATTTAATTTGGTATAAACAAAATAATATTTGGTTGGAAATTACGACTTTGTTAATCCCGACTTTAAATGAAGGTAGTGATGAACTGACTAAAATTGCCAGGTTTATTAAAGACCAATTGGGCGCTAATACGCCCTGGCATGTTTCGGCTTTTTTTCCGCAGTATAAATTAAATAAAATTCCCGCAACCGTACCAGCCGATATTAAAAAAGCTTGGCAAATCGGCCGGGCAGTCGGACTGAATTATGTTTATGGCGGTAATATTTTTGGTCAGCAAACCGAAGATACGAGCTGTCCGGCTTGCGGCCAAACTGCTATTTCGCGGCAAGGTTATCAGGTAAAGCGTTTTGATAATAAGGGATTGTGCCCGTTTTGTGGGGCCAAAATTGATTTAATAATTTAAATTAAAATAACTCATCATGAAAAAAAACCTTTTGTTCTGTTTTTTTATTTTGGCTTTATTGCCGCTGCCGGCACTGGCTGGCTATTCTTTTAATCCCCACTTTATAATCACCGATGAAGAAATGACTGACCATACCTCAATGTCAGTTTCGGAAATCCAGCGGTTTTTAGATCAAAAAAGCAGCGGGATTGCCAATCGATATTTTTTGGATTATCAAAATTTAAATAAAAAAGCCGCTGAAATTATTTGGCAGGCCGCTCAAGAAAGTAAAATTAATCCTAAAATGCTTTTGGCAACTTTGCAAAAGGAACAAAGTTTAATCGGCGATCCGTCCCCAAGCCAAAACCAACTTGATAAGGCCATGGGTTATCGTTGTCCGGATAGTGGCGGATGCAATCCCCGAGCCGCGGGCTTTGGCAAGCAAGTTGACGGTGCGGCTTGGCAATTTCGGCAATATTT
The DNA here is from genome assembly GCA_041664985.1 of Candidatus Buchananbacteria bacterium. Taxonomy (GTDB): domain Bacteria; phylum Patescibacteriota; class Patescibacteriia; order Buchananbacterales; family UBA6539; genus JBAYJS01. Next base: position 46,048 of record JBAYJS010000001.1, read on the forward strand.
TGACAATCCTTTTAATTGGCATTTTCAAGTTGGCAATAGCTATGTGGTTGATAATACTTATCTGATCGCGCCGGTTAATCAGGCAACCGCGAGTTTATATAATTACACGCCGCACTATTCCGGTAATCAACATTTTTGGCAAATTTGGCAAAGCTATTGGGGTAAAGATTATCCGGACGGTTCGCTTTTAAAAACCGAAAAAGATCCCGGGGTTTGGTTTTTGCAGTATGGTATTCGCCGGCTGATTTCTTCATATTCGGTTTTATTGTCTCGATTTAATCCTAAAAAGATTTTAATTGTGACTGAGGCTGATTTAAAAAAATATGAGATTGGTCCGGCAATAAAGTTTCATAATTATGCTTTGATTCATCTGCCTTCGGGTAAAGCTTACCTTTTGGTTGACGATAAATTACATTATATTGACAGTGAAGAAACTTTCCGAGTTTTAGGCTTTAATTGGGAAGAAGTCGTTGAAGCCACTGAAGCGGATTTGGCCGGTTACGGCTACGGTGATAATTTGACGGTCAAAAGCGCTTATCCAACCGGAACTTTATTGCAAAATACCGCCACTGCTGAAATCTTTTTTGTCCAAAATGGCATTAAGCAACCGGTTTTGGCCAAAGAAATTATCACTTCGAATTTTGGCAAAAAAACCATAGTTAAAGCCTTGGCGGCAGAATTGGAAAAATATACACTTGGCGAGCCTTTGAAATTCAGGGATGGTGAATTGGTTAAAAGTACTTTAGACTCAAAAGTTTACGTAATCTCTGACGGTTATCGGCGCTGGATTAAAACCGAAGAGGCGTTTAACAAGTTTGGGTACAAATGGTATAATGTGATTAATACTGACCAAAAAGCGATTGAAATTCAGCCTTTAGGTCAAGATATAGAGTAGAGTTTAAAAGTTTTTAACTTTTATTTTATGCCCATAGTTTTTGCCGCCTCTGTCCCCCATCCACCGGTTTTAATTCCGGAAATCGGTAAGGACAATATTAAACAAATCAAAAAAACCGAAGACGCGTTCAAAAAGCTTGAGCAGGATTTTTATGCGTCTAAGCCGGAGAGTATTTTGATTATTTCGCCTCATGGTAAAGTTTTAGCTGATGCTTTCAGTATTAATCTGAATGCCGATTACACGGCTAATTTTAAAGACTTTGGTGACTTTGGTTTGGAAATGAAATTCAAAAGCGATTATTTATCAATTCAAGAAATCAGAGCAGCTGATGAAACCAGCAAAACGATTCCAATCGTTTTGTCTAGTGACCAAGAGTTGGATCACGGTTTTTCCATTCCGCTTTACTTTTTAACTCAGCATTTGAAAAATATTCCGATTATTCCGGTGACTTATTCAACTTTGGATTATCAGCAGCATTTTGCTTTTGGTCAATTTTTGCATCGCCAGCTTTCAAAAATAAATAAAAGATTTGCCGTGATTGCGTCTGGTGATTTGTCTCACCGTCTCACCAAAGAAGCGCCGGCGGGCTATTCGGAAAAAGGTCAGGAATTTGATAATAAATTGATTGAATTGATCAAAAACAAAGATTTTGCCGGTTTATTAAAAATTGATCCGGAACTGATTAGTCAGGCCGGTGAATGCGGTTTGCGTTCGATTATTATTTTGGCTGGTATTATTGAGTCTTTGAATTTTGCGCCAGAGATTCTTTCCTATGAAGGTCCGTTTGGTGTCGGTTACTTGATCAGTGAATTTAAATTAGTTTAAACCTAAAATTTTTTGTATAAAAAAGTAGAGACTTGTGTCTCTATTTTTTTGATATGATTTTGAAAAAATATTTCCATTTTTCTGTGGTCTGACAAAGTTCTTTGGTATCATTGAGGCATTTTTCAATAAATTCTTTGGGGTATTTTTTGCAGACCAAAAAGACGGAATTTTTTTTTGGCGGCGGAATATTGAGTTCATTAATAATTTTTAAAGCCAAATCCTGCCATTGATAAGCCGGCGGTTTAACCGTCTTTTTTTTAGCTAAAATGTCTTTAAAATTTTGAAAACCATTATCAATTGGCATATTGGGATTATAACAAAATTTTGTTGATAAAAAAAGAGATTCACTAAAAATCAGTGAATCAACTCAAAGAACGAAGATAATACTTGCCTGGGGCCGGCCCGATTAGGATGATGTAAAGGCAGATGCCTACGCCGCAGGCGATAAAGATCCAGGGTGCCAGCAGATTGATTGCAAAGTTTCTGGCTCGACCATGGTTTTTGGGCAATGTTTGCCAGCACAGCCCAGTGCCGATGATTTGGATTGCCAGCAATGTCAGTAAAATATACCAAAGCCAAGTCATGTTAGTCCTCCCAGTTTGAACGGCCGGTGCCTACCGGTGGATACGGATATTCGTCAGCCGAGATATCTTCCCAGATCGTGCAGATTCGGTCGATAAGCCAAGACACGGCCAAGGCGATGGCCAAAAGAATTGGGCCAAAAAGCTTGGCACCAAGCTTTTTGCCAGGCAAAGTCAGCACGTCCCAGATAAAATCGGCCAGTCGCTTTGACCACTCTTTTTTAACCGATTTATCCCAGGAGTCAGGATTGTTGGTTGTCAGCTTGGCTGTTTGGTGCCGCTGGGCAAGCGCCCGATCTAGGCCATTTGCCAGGTATATCACAACGCCGGCAAGTAACCCAATCAATGTAGTAGACATGGTGTTTTCCTCCCTATCTGCGGTTTGAACACTACCGTGATTTTAGGTAATTAATATTAAAAAGTCAATTTAATAAAAAGTAAAATTATCCCCAAGGCAAATCCTTGACACGTAATTTTTTTACGGTATAATGAAGACTTCAAAAGTTGAAATCTCTCCCAAAACGCCGGGAGATTTTACTTTTACTTGATAAATAAATAAAAATAAAAAGCCAATGAAACAAAATTCCGAATCAATTATCGAAGAACTGAAATTTCACTTAACTTTACAGCTGGAAGCTTTCTACAAACAAGATACGGAGTTGTATGACAAGCTAGAAAAAAAGATTCTGGGACTAGAAAAGAATCTATAGCTTAAATAAGTAAAATATGCTATTATTTAAGAGTAATATTAATTTATGGCTAAATTGTTACCCATAAAAATTTACTCCTGTCCGGTTTTGCGTCAAAAATCAAAGGCGCTAAAATCTGAAGAGCTGCAAAAAAAAGAATTTGGGCAGCTTCTTTTAGATATGGAAAAAACGATGAAAGAAAAGGACGGTGTCGGTTTGGCGGCACCTCAGATTGGCAAAAGTATTCGGGTGGTGGTAATCAGTACGGCCGACGGTTCGGTTTTTTTGATTAATCCAAAAATTTTAAAAAAATCGTGGAAAAAAGAAATTTTAGAGGAAGGCTGTCTGAGTTTGCCTGAAGTTTGGGGTTTGGTGAAACGATCATTAAAAATTACCATTGTTGCTTTAGATCCGAAAGGCAAAAAAATGAAATTTACAGCCTCAGGAATGTTTGCCCGAGTGATTCAGCATGAAGTTGACCACTTGGATGGAATTTTATTTATTGACAAAGCTAAAAAAATTACCCAGGGAGCGGATAAATTAGAGGCAATGAAATCAACAAAATAACAAAATAATAAAATAAGAAATTAAAAAATTAAAGCAAAATTTTTTCTTAGATTCTTGACTCTTTTATGCCAAATTTAAATCCTAAAATAATTTTTCTGGGTACACCCGAATTTGCCGTGCCGGCTTTGCAAGCTTTGGTTCAAGGCGGTTTTTTGCCAGCTTTGGTAATTACTCAGCCGGATAAACCAGTCGGCCGCAATCAGCAGTTGACTCCCCCGCCAGTCAAAGAATTCGCTTTGGCTAATAATTTAACCATTGCCCAACCAAAAAACAAAAAAGAATTAGAAAAAATTTTTGCAAATAATGATTGTGATGTTTGCATTTTGGCGGCATTTGGTATGATTATTCCTGACGACTGTTTGGCTAAACCTAAATTTGGCTTTTTAAATATCCATCCGTCGCTTTTGCCCGAGTTTCGCGGTTCGGCGCCGATTCAGCAAGCGATTTTGGATGGCCATAAAACCACCGGTGTTTCAATTATCAAATTAGTCAAAGAAGTTGACGCGGGTCCGATTTACGCTCAAAAAGAAATTCCGATTTTAGCGCAAGATAACGCTCAAACTTTAGGCGCGAAATTGGCTTTTGTCGGCGCGCAACTTTTGGTGGAAATTTTACCGGATTTTTTGGCTCAAAAAATAAAACCAACCTTGCAATCTGATAATTTGGCGACTTTTACCAAAATTATTGAGCGCGATGACGGTCGGGTTGACTGGCAGCAAACTGCCGGGCAAATTGACCGACAATTTCGGGCATTTTTCCCTTGGCCAGGGGTTTTTACCCATTTGGCCGGTAAGCGTCTTAAAATCGCAAATTTGAGCGTTTTAGAGGG
>JBAYJS010000002.1:0-45957 GCA_041664985.1 Candidatus Buchananbacteria bacterium
AAACAAGGCACCGGCGGTGGCGCCATAGTTAGTGTCTGCTCCATAGCGAGCCTGACCGCCCTCTGCGACGTAACCCCTTACGCTTGCGCCAAAACGGCACTGCTGGCTTTGACCCGCCAGTTGGCCGTTGACCGGCAGCTGGTTGGCGCTGGCATTCGCACCAATGCCGTTGCCCCGGGCTTTTTTCCGGGAGAGCAGAACCGCGAAATCCTTGCCAAAGGCGACCGAGGTTTGCGTATTCAAACCAACACGCCAATGGGCCGCTACGGCAAGCCCGAGGAAATCGCCCCAATAGTGGCGTTTCTGCTTTCAAGCGCCGCGTCGTTTCTCAACGGCGCCTGCATCAATGTCGATGGCGGCTTTATGGCTAGCGGCATCTGCGACGCAGTCGGCCCGATAACCCTGGCTGCCAAGCCCGATGCGGCAGACGATGTCACTGCAATTGACGGCTTTGCCCCCGTTGCCAGCCAAGACGTTCCGGCTTGGACCCATGAACCGCCAAGGCCGGAAGACATTCAGCCCTGAGACAGATCTTTGCTTGCCCTGCACTTAACCAAAGTCGCAGGGTATTTTTTTGCTAAAATTATTACTTTGTTTACTATCTTTGGTAAGGTATAATGTAAGTATTAGTCTTAATTGATAAATTTATGAAAAAATTGCTCAAAATTTTAAATTGGTTTTTTGTTGCCCTGGGAATAATTTTTTTAATTTTAATCATAATTGTGGCCTATCTTTTCATGGCCGACCCATTCAAACTAAAACCGGTTTTAAAAACTTGGTTTGAGCCGGCGGCTGTCACCAATAATGCAACCACCACCGATAAAAATCCGCTCTTAACTGTAGAGCAAGAAAAAACCCTGGAATCATTAGGGGTCAATCCGGCCGCCCTGCCAACTGCCATCACTCCAAAAATGGAAAAATGTTTTACCGAAAAATTGGGCCAGGCCAGAGTGGCAGAAATCATAAAAACCGGTCAGCCGACAGCCGCTGATTTTTTTGCCGCCCGCGCCTGTCTTAATAATTAATTTTTATTTAAATTAATTAATGTTAAAAATATGAGAAAAAAACTAATCCCAATTGTCATCATTCTAATCATCATCGCCGTTGGCGCCGGCCTTTTCTTTTTTCTGCCAAAATGGCAAAAAGCCAAAGTCGCAGAAGCTGACGAATTTACCGACCCGCGCTACAGTACCAAACCAACCGGCATAGATTCCATTCAAAACGACTTAGATCAAGGCAAAATTAATTTAGACACGGCTTTGATTTACAAAGTTAAATTTTTATTCAACGACCCGACTTTGCCTAAAGAATACGCCAGTGCCAATGGACCTTTTGAAGATGCCGGCACTTTTGGTGAAATTTTGGAAAACTGGGACAAACTAACTGCTGAAACCAAAAAAACTTTAGCGCCTTATTTTTTGCGGCCGGATAACCCGGAAAGCGCCATGAGTAAAATCATGAACGGCGAAATTTCCGCTCCAAAAACCGGCTGGCTAAAATTGATTGATCAGGCCAAGGCTTTTGACCGGCCGCTTTCCTATAAATCCGACGACACTTTAATTACGGCTGACGGCAAAATCAAAGTTTGGTATTTAGAAAAGAAAGAAATGGTCAATGGTGAAGAAAAAATCACCAAGCTTTATTACAATGTGGCTCAAAAAATTGTTTCTAACTTAAACACCGATGGCGCTTACGCCCAATTCGTCGGTCTTTTGGGCAAAACTCCGCCGTCTGATGGCACTTTAGGCGGCGACAGTAAAACTGATATTTTTATAGCCACCGGCGCTCATATTCATTTGGCTGATTCTAAAGGCGGCACGCCTTCCCAAGGGGTAAATGTGCCGGATAACGGTAATGGCAAAAGCAGTTATATTATCCTGCGAGATAATTTAAACGACAAATATTTAAAAACTACAACCGTTCATGAATTATTCCATGCCTTTCAGCGGGCTTTTGATTGTTGGCTTTCCGGAACTAACTTGTGGTGGACTGAAAGCACAGCGACTTGGTCGGAAGATATGATTTATCCGAAAGATAATACCGAGCAAGGTTATGTTGAAAGTTTTATTCCAAGACCGGCCACGAGTTTATTTGAAAATGGCAAAAATTTCGAATACGGCGCTTATGTTTTTCCTTTTTATTTATCCAATACCTACGATCGAATGATTGTCACCAAAATTTTTGAAGGCTGTACCGGCGGTGCTACTCCGCTAGCCAGTGCCGAAAAAACCATTGACGGCGGCTTTAAGAAAAACTGGAAAGAATTTACGTTATGGAATTATAATAAAAACCCAATCGAAAATTATAAAAAAGTCGATCAGAGTAAAAAATTTACCAGCGACACTTCTCAAAAAGATAACACCGATATGATTTTTTTGGCACCCGGCGAAACTAGTATTCCCACCAAAGAATTAAAGCCCCTGACCGCTCAAGTGATTGAAACTTTTTTTTCTGAATCAACCGGCGTACGCAAGGCGGTTTTTAAAGATCTGAAAAATTTTACCGGTAAAAGTCCAAATGCGGCAATCAAAGCCATAATTTATCCAAAAAATAATGGAACTCCTTACACTGAAGACTGGACGGACAAAGAAAGCCGGAGCTTTTGTTTTGATAAAGCCGATGAGGACTTTGATAGAATTATTTTGATTTTTTCCAATGCAGAAATGAAAAATAAAATAGCTGTAAGTGATATCAAGGTAAAAACTAAAGACACGTGCTATGAAATCAATCAAGGCGAAACTATGACGGTCAAACCGATTTTTGCCGTTACTCCCGGCTATGTTGGCACTTTAAAATATCAAGCCGAGGGCGAATTGGTTAAAGATTCGGTTCCAAACAAAGCTAAGTATTCCTACTTGGGCAAATGGCAAATCAGAGTTGATTATTGGGAACATTTTCCGGGGCAAACAGTTTATGGTATTTCCAGCAGTGCCATGGATTTTGCCTATAACCACTACTTGGAATTTGATTTAAATAGTGACTCCGTATTTAAAGATGGAACGGTTCAAGTTACAACCAAAGAAGGCAAATTTGAAACTCCGGGCTGGACTATAACTAACCAGATTTCCGGCGAAAGCGTGAACATTCCAAAAAATAATCAACTTTGGGCTGTACCCCAAAAAGGCGTGATTTCGGAAATGACCGAGAACGGCTGTAAAATCAGTTTGCCCGACTTTGTTTTGTATAATTCCGGCGGCTACCGTGATTTACCGCATCCAATAATTTTTGAAATAAAAAAATAAATATTTAGTTAAAAAGAAAGACACGCACTAATATTGATTGTGCGTGTCAGAAACAGTGTACATCATCTTGACGATCAGGCGACCGCGGCAGCCTCGGTGACCAGGTCGCCCAGAAGCATATCGACTTCGGCCATGAGGCTATTACCAAACTTTTGCTGAGCGGCCCGAGCGTCATCAATCTGCTTTTGCTGGTCTGCCCGACGCTGAGCAATGGCTTGGCGCCGCTGTTCTTCGGCGGCTTGCTCGGCTGCCTGCGCCCGCGTCTGGCGACGAAAAATCAACGTCTGTTCGGTGTCGGCCAGCGACTGGGCAAAGTTGTAATACAGCTCCGAAGCGGTGACCAAATGAATGGTTGCGCTTTGCAACGCCACTTTTTTGTACTGCTCAAACTGGCTCGTGAGTGTCACCGCCAAGTCAGCGTCCTTGTCGCACTCGGCGCACTTAGCCAGGGCGGCATTCACTTTGGCGGCAAAAGCCACTTCCGGCGAATGCCCAAAGTAATGCCGCATCATTCCTTCCAGGGTAGACGCGGCTTCGTCAAACCCCTTCTTCGCCAGGGGATAATTCGTTTTCCCGAAATCCCGCTTGGCGGCGATGGCGTATTCGCCGACCTTTGAGGCAATCCGGAAGCCCGGAAAGATGGGCAGGCCAACTTGGCCGCCGCTTTCGGCCAGGTTTTTCAAACCGGCCAGCCGGGTTATCGCCTCGCGGACTTCATCCGCTGTCGCCTTCTTTGGCTCCTGTTTTTCCTTCTTGAAACCGCGATTGCTGGCCATGGTAGTCAAAGCTCCTTTTCTATGTTGGCCACAGACAAACCACACAAAGGGACTTTTCTTTATAGCACAATTCAATATTTTTGTCAATAATAAACCAAAAAAGAAGGTATTTTTACCTTCTTTTTTGTTGGTTATACTTTTTCAAATTTTATTCTTCGTCAAGGTCTGATTTTGACTGATATTTTTCTAAAAGCTGATCAATAGTGCCATCGTCTTTATATTTTTCAATTAACTCATTAATCTGCGGCAAATATTTAGCGGCCGTTGATTTTTTGGCAATAGCAATATAAAAATTTTCCGAAGTAACCTCTTTTGGTAAAGCAATAAATTCCGCTTGCAAACCGTTCTGGTTGATATATCTTTGACCGGAATACAAAGCATAAACAAAATAATCAGCTGACTTTTTTTCCAAAGAATCAAAAGCTTCTTTGGCGGTTAAAACCCGACCAACTTTTAAATTAGCCGAAATATAATCATCAAACTCCTGGCCGTAGCTGTCACCAATCATGGCAATCCCCTTTTTACCGATTAAGTCTGACCATTTTTCATATTTGAGTTTGGAATTTTTTTTAACAAACAAAGCAATCGGGTCAACAGTATAAGCAACCGAGTAAGCCAAATATTGCTGGCGCGCCTCGGTTTTGTAAGCTGCCACCAAAACATCAATTTGATTGGCTTTGGCTTTCTCTAAAACCTGATCCCAGGTACCGGCCGGCTTAATTTCAAAAGGCACTTTTAGTTCCGAAAAAATCTTTGCCACTAAATCCGGCCCAACGCCGATGAGCTGGTCACCGCTTTGCCACATAATCGGACTCCATTCCGGATGGCCCGAAATTTGCAAAATCAAAGGCTTTGGTTCAAATATTTTTAAAGCAGGAGTGGTGCTTAAAGGCCAAACAAAAAGACAAAGACTGATTAAAGAAACTGAAATTACCAAAAGTAAAAATATAGCTGCCGGCAAAAAACCAGGATTTTTTTTCATACGATTTTAATTGGTTAGAGTTTGGCCAAGGTTGCCTAAAAAATAATCTTTCAATAAACTGTCAGCATAAGCTGAATGTGGTTGATTTTTATCTTTAGTCTCATAACCAACCGAACCGTCCTGACCGCAATATTTCAAAATAGTTTCCGGTCGGGCCGGATGAAGATTGATATAATTGGTAAAATCATAAACTTTACCGTCAATAATCATCCAACAGCTGTTTGCCGAATTATGCCTACTGATTTCGGCGGCATTTAAAACCACACCATAAATTTTAATCAAGGTATTGGTGTTTTGATTGGTATTAATAATTTGGCTGGTATTATTGATTTTTTCCGGTCGAGAAACCGGCCAAAGATAAACGGCAATTATTAAAATCAAAAATAAAGTCCAAATAATTCCGGCAATGGTTTTGATTGATTTTTTATTAAATTTTGGGTGGCGCGCCAAAAGTAAAAGTAAACCGCTTAAAGAATGTAAATAAAATAACGGAGCAAAAATATAAATACTAAAAATTGAATGTAGTCTGGAAGCTAATTGATAATTAAACCAGGGAAATAAGCTGGATTTTACCATCACTAAACCGGAAAACAGTGAAACCACCGAAGCTAAAACCAAAAGCCAGGCAGTGGTTCGAATAATTTTATAAACTAATTTCATAAATTTAATTTACTAATCAGTAAGTTAATTATACCTTATTCTAAACAATAGATAAAATAAAAAATAAACCCCAAGTGGTAGGGATTTATTTTTATAGTATAAAATGAAAATTATTATTTTTTTCGGTGTGCTTGAACCCGTTCATTTTCCGTTAAAAGCTGTTTGCGCAACCGAATGCTTTGCGGCGTCACTTCCAAATATTCATCATCATTCATAATTTCCAAACCGCGCTCCAAAGTCAATTCCAAAGGCGGCGTTAAAATAATCGCTTCGTCAGACGCTTTTGAGCGCATATTGGTTAGCTGCTTACCTTTAATCGGGTTAACGGCCATATCCATGCCTTTAGACGCATTGCCAATTACCATACCTTCATAAACTTCCGTTGCGGGACTGATATAAAGCGAGCCTCTGTCTTGCAAATTATACAAAGAAAAACCCAAAGCTTTACCGGTGACCATTGAAACCAGCGAACCAACGCTTTTATGTTCAATTTTACCAGAATATGGTTTAAAGCCGATAAATTCACTGCATAAAATTCCTTCGCCGCGCGTATCAATCACAAATTCACCGCGATAACCAAGCAGCCCCCGGGTTGGAATTTCAAAAACCAATCGAGTATGGGATTGCTCCGGATGCATATTAATCATCAAACCTTTGCGTTTGGCGAGCTTGTCAATTACCGTGCCGGTGAGATTACTTGGCACATCGACGATCACTTCCTCAAACGGTTCTAATTTTTTACCGTCTTTTTCTTTAAAAATTACTTGTGGCTGGGAAACTTGCAATTCATAACCTTCGCGCCGCATGTTTTCCAATAAAATAACAATATGCAATTCACCGCGGCCGTAAACTTTAAAAAATTCATTGGACGAAAAATCAATTTTCAGTCCGACATTAACTTCCAATTCCCGCTCCAGGCGTTCTTTGATTTGGCGGCTGGTAACCAATTTGCCTTCGCGACCGGCAAACGGCGAATTATTAACTAAAAAATTCAAAGAAATTGTCGGTTCATCAATATTAATCGCCGGCAGCGATTCGGTTTGAACGTCATCGCAAATAGTGTCACCAATATAAATTTCTGGTAACCCGGCAATCATAACAATATCACCGGCGCTGGCTTGTTCCACTTCTTGCCGTTGCAAACCGCGAAAAGTAAAAATTTTAGAAATTTTGCCATTTATAATTTCACCGTTTATTTTTTTAACAAAAACATTGCTGGCAGTTTTTAAAGTTCCTTGATAGATTCTGGCAATGGCTAAGCGGCCCATAAAATTATCATAGCCCAAATTAAACGGCTGAACTTTCAAAGGCAACTGGATCAATTTGTCAGAAGACGCCGGCGCCACATGAGCTAAAATCACATCCAAAAGTGGGGTCAAATCTTTGGTTTCATCGGTAATTTTTAATTTAGCCAAACCCTGTTTGGCAATGGCGTAAACCGTTGGAAAATTCAGCTGCTCATCATTAGCACCCAAATCCAAAAACAATTCAAAAACTTTTTCATGGACCCATTCGGGTCTCGCAGCCGGCTTATCAATTTTATTAATCACCACAATTGGCTTTAAACCCAATTCCAAAGATTTACGCAAAACAAATTTAGTTTGCGGCATCGGACCTTCCTGAGCATCAACAACCAAAATCACCGAATCAATTGAGCGCAAAACCCGTTCAACTTCGGAGCCAAAATCGGCATGACCCGGAGTATCAACGATATTGATTTTAGTGTCTTTATAAAAAATTGAAGCGTTTTTGGAATAAATTGTGATTCCCCGCTCCCGTTCCAAGTCGTTTGAGTCCATACTGACGCCTTCTTTGGCCACTCCGGTTTGGCGTAACAAAAAATCGGTTAAGCTGGTCTTACCGTGGTCAACGTGGGCAATAATGGCGATATTTCGGATTTCCATTGATTTAGGTTGAATTATCTTTAATAAAAATAAATCCTAACACAAAACGAGGATTTAATCAAGCTTATCAAAGTTTAAAAAAACTTGCCTGCCCTAACCCCTCTTATCCTAAGAGGAATCTTTTTAGATTACCTTTGAAATGACTTCCATCATACCTGGCCAATAATTACCACGTAGTTTTTACCATACTTTTTGGCGCACTTGGGACAAGTGGTATACCACATATACCATTTTTTGATAGCTAAATTTTGAGCTTTAACGTAATTTTCAAAATCAGCACACCATTTACCGGTTTCTCTAAAATCACCTTCATAAACTTTGCTTAAAAATTTTCCCGACAAAGTGACATTTTGCGCGCCCGGTACTTCTTTATCCACCGCTAAATACAAATCCATATTCCACTTGGAAGTGTGATCGGAAAGACAAAGATTATCCGGCACCAAAACGGCTGCCGTTTCAACTTTTTTCATCATTTTAGTAATTACTTGGCCAAAATTAATTGGCATGTGGGCGATGGTAAAAACTTTATCTTTGATAAATTTTTTATTTCGCCATTCAAAAGTTTTGCCATCCCAAGGCTCGAGATTGAATTTTGGGCAACATATTGGTTTTTGAGCTTGGTTGGTCATAATTTTTTACTTAAGCTAATTATAATTATTTTATTGTTAAAATTTTAATCTATTCTTTTTTATAAGAGCCGGATTGTCTATTTTATATTCAGGGTGTTTTTTGCTCCATTTGGAAATATCCGTCCATTTGAGACCGTGAAAACCAAACTGGCGGTTCCAAGAAAAATGAGTTTTGTCTTCGGCTTCGAAACTAAACTGTTTGGCTAAATTCACTGGTGCGAATTTAATTCCCTTGGCCTCAAGTAATTTGCGATAATAAATACCAATGGCAACGTCTTCGGGATGATATTTTTTAAATTTACCGGCTTGGGCCAATCTGGCCGTGAGAGAAATTATTTTTTTACTGCGCAGACTGAATCCCCCATTGCCAACGACTGATTTACCCAATGAATTAACCGGAAAATCAAAATTTTTAACCGACCAATCAGCTACCAACCAAGGCGCGCCGATATAATCATATTTTAAAAATTTATCAGTCCAAGCTTTGGAATTTAAAATAAATCCATCATACTGGACAATTAAAACGTGCGGAGTATCAACATATTTATCCAACTCCCAAATGATAAAATGAGAATAAGCTTGGGCGGAATTTATCGGTTTGATTTTTACAATATTATCCAGCTTACTGATTTTTAAAGAGGTTAAAATTTTTACAGCAGCAAATTCAAAATCCTTTTGACAAATTTCCATAGCCAAAGCCAACCTTTTTACATCAACACAATCAATGCCCAACAAAGTGACTGTTTTTAATTTCTTTTTTTTCATTAATTTTAATTACTAAAGCCAAGAGTCTGCACCATTTCTTCTAAAATTCCAGAAAATTTATCCTGATCAAATTCTTTAACCGTGCCTGGATCATAATTATAGATATTGCCTGAGTGTAGCATCTCTACAATTTCGTAACAACTTTGATTTTTAACCAAACGATAAATGGTTGATTCATAAATATTACCCGCACCAACGCCAACGGCGGAAAATTTATGGGCTGGTAAAATACCAATTATTGCTTGCCCTAAATCTTTTTCATCATTAATAGTATTAATTTGTTCACATTTACTTAAAATTTCCGTACTGGTGCTGACACCGACAATTACCACCACTTCCCCCAAATTGGTACCGGCAAATAAATCCTTGGGCAAAAAAATACCAACCAATCCGGTTTTGGATAAACTCAAATAGCCTTCTAAATTTTCTTTTCGAATTTCTGAGTCTTTAGGATACCAAAAAGAAAAACCAAATTCAGCATTATTGTATTTAGAGGCTGGCAGGTCAGCAATGACTTCCGGCTCCAAGATTTTTCGGACAAAAGTTCTGCCATCTTTGGTTTTGCATTGCTCCGGATAAGTTTCCATGATCGGATAACCGGCTTTGGCACAATCGTCAAAACTTAAAATATTTTCCGGCGCAGACAAAGTTTTAATCGCCAAACTCATTGCCAAATAAACTACACCAACAATAACCAATAAAAAAATAATCACGATTGTGACAAATAGAATCTTTTGGTTTTTCATAATTTTAATCTGTTTATAATCTAAATAAAATCTAATTGATAATCTGGCATGCCTTGTTCCAAACCATATTCTTTTACTGCTTGGTAATCTTTGGGTTGACCAAGATCAACCATAAAAAACCGGCCGTAAAAAATTATATAGTGGAACTGATCATTTTTAAAATCAACATACCAGGCGTGATCGGCATCCAAAGCTTCACTGATTTTTTGAGCATAAAACTCCGCCCAAGTTTCTGGAATCAAAAATTTAATTTTGGTCCATTGTTTAACCCAAGGTGTCTTGTGATGCTCAGTCACTGTTTCAATTTCAGTTTCAATAATGGTTAAATCCTGCAAAATACCGTCATCGGCTAAACTTTCTTTAATTATAGTACCGGTGTAATCCATAATTTATTAAGTACTAAATTTTACTTTCTTTAACATCTTTTTTAATCAGTCTGACGATTTCGGGAAATTTAGATATTTTAAAATGCCCATTTTTACTTTTATAAATTATAATCTTTGCCTTTTTTAGTTTGGCTTGATATTTTTTTGCTTGAGTTATTGGCACGATATCATCGTCTTTTGAAAACAGCAAATAAAGATTTTTTGAATTTTTCTCAAGTAAAGTTAAATTGGATTTTAGCTTAAAACCGCCAGCCAAACTTTCATCAGTCAAAGTATCATCAAAAGGCGGACAAATTAAATAGGTTGCTAATATTTTTTTAGGAAATTTATGTTCAGACAAATACTTGGCCAAAAATATTCCGCCCAACGAATTTCCAATTAAAATTACATTATTTTTTAGATAAGGAATATGTCTTTCAAAATGTATTTTCCAATCATTATATTTGGCATAGTCTTGCAAAGGCATGCGCGGCCGGATAATCTGAAAATTTTTCCCCAATTGTTTATCTAAATAATCGTCCCGCCATCTTATTTTTTTATCTAGATTAATTTTTCTAGTTTTTAAATAATACAAATAATCCTTATCACTCTTGAAAGTGTTTCCACCATTAATTAGAAATATTTGAAGTTTATTTTTCATATTTTTTTATCTAGACTTTGTAAAAAATCATCCACTGCTTTAATAAATATCTTTGGTTTGGCTAAATGAACATCATGAATGGCATTTACTTTAGTTACTTTTATATTTTTTACAATTGAACAAATTTTTTTCACATCATTATCATCTAAAGCACCCAGCAATCCCCAGATTTTATGTCTAGACCAATATGCCTGGATTAATAAAACCGGACATTTGATTTTTTTCAGGGTTTCTTCTGGATCAAAACCTTGAGCCAACCTGCCATCAATGGTGGCTTTTGAAAAATCAACGTCATATTCGCTAATAAACTTTAAACCGACCCTTTGATCAAATCGGGCATTGAGCAAATCATATTTTTTGGCCGGACGAATTTTTTCATTAAGTTTAAAACTGATTGCTCTGTAGCTTGCAATAAAGGCGGGCATAAATAAAAGTTTTTCTTTGCCTTCAATTGGAATACCTTGTTTGGCAAAAAAACCTTTAATATCTCTTTTGGGCTTGCCAAGTGTTTCTATTGCCGTTTCAAAAAGTCGGTGCATATATTTTTCTTCTTTGATTTTTGGATACATTGAAGAAAAAAGCGGCGGGTCTTCGCTGATTGCGGCCAAAACATTTTCCGAAGCATTGGCTGCCAACCAAAGGGAAAGAATGGCACCCGAAGAAAGTCCTGAAACAATTGCTGGTTTTTTAATGACATTTTTCAAAAACTCGGTAAGGTCTTTGCCAATTATATTGTATGAATATTCTCCGGGCGTGTGAGTTGATTTTCCGTGTCCTCTGACATCAACGACAAATACCTGATATTTTTTTGAAAAATGAGGCATGACCAACTCATAGCCTTGCCAAAATTCCATTTGACCTGGAATAAATAACAAAGGAGGACCATTATCCGGACCTTGTACATAATTCAAAGTCACTTTTCCGGTACTAAATTTTTTTTCAGTAAATCCTTTGGGAATAGTTTCAACCGAAGGCCTAAACGGATTAAAAGTTTTTATTAATAAAAAAATTATTACTCCCAAAAACAGCCAAAGTCCGGGCACATGATAAATTACCATGGCTAAAATCGCCAATATTCCTAAAACACTATAGATAATTACCTTATTCATACTTTAAATCAGCTCCTCAATTAAAATATCTAATGCTTTTAAAACAAAGGCAGGGATTTAAACCCTAAAAGGCTTACACCCAAGCGGTGTTGAGATCCTGCACTAAACGGAGAGGGTGGGATTTGAACCCACGATCCCTTGCGGGATAACGGTGTTCGAGACCGTCCCATTCAACCACTCTGGCACCTCTCCGTTTAAGGCAGGATAACTATTGGCTTCTGGATTAATAACAAATTTTACCAGGAAACAGCTTAAAATTACCATATTTATTCATTTTTTACAATTCTGGCGTTTTCTATTATAATTAAAGTAGTTAACTAACAAAAAACTATGCAAAAAATAAGAAAAGTCGTTATCCCGGTTGCCGGCTTAGGGACGCGCTTTTTACCGGCCACCAAGGCCCAACCCAAAGAAATGTTGCCAATCGTTGATAAACCGATTATTCAATATATTGTTGAAGAAGCGGTTGCCGCCGGTATTACTGACGTTATTTTGGTTACCGGCGCCACTAAAAGAGCAATTGAAGATCATTTTGATCGCAACGAATATTTGGAAAATTATTGCCAAAAAGCCGGCAAAACTCAGGCCTGCCAGCGAATTAAAGAAGTTGCCGAAATGGCAAATTTTATTTATATCCGCCAGAAAGGTCCTTACGGCAATGGCACCCCGGTTTTGAATGCCAAAGAAATTATCGGCAATGAGCCGTTTGCCGTGGTTTGGGGCGATGATGTTTGGGACTGTAATCACAAACCTCATTTAAAACAATTGATTGAAGTTTTTGAAAAATACGGCGACCCGGTAATTACGGCCAGTATTACCGACGACGAAGGTACCAAAAAATATGGCATCATTGATGGTATTGAAGTTGAAAAAGATGTTTATCAAGTCAAATCAATCGTGGAAAAACCCGGCCCGCAAAAAGCCAAAACTCGGGTGGCTTCCCAGGGCGGCTATATTTTCACGCCAGATATTTTTGAGGCTTTGGAAAAAACCAAAATCGGTAAAGGCAATGAACTTTGGCTGGTTGATGCCATTGCCATTTTGCTCAAAAAACGGCCAATTTATGCCAAAATTATCGACGGTAAATTCCATGATTTAGGCTCAAAACTCGGCTGGCTCAAAGCTAACGTTGAATATGGTTTAAAAGATAAAGAAGTCAGTGCCGACTTCAAAAAGTTTTTAAAAAACAAAATTTAGATTGTATGAAAAAAAATCTAAAAATAAAAATTACCACCCTGGTTCTTTTAGCTTTGGCGGTTATAACTTCCGGCTTTCAATGTAAATGGATTAGTCCTGCCACTCAAGCCATGCTTGAACCGATTGAACTAACCTGGTGGAGCGTTTATGATGATCCTCAGGACATTGACGAATTGGTTGCCGATTACAAAGTAATTCATCCAAATATTAAAGTCACTTACCGCAAATTAAGGCCGGAAGAATTTAAAACTGAATTAATAAATGCTTTAGCCGAGGATCGCGGACCGGATATTTTTACGATTCATAATACTTGGGTGACCGAACAGCTCAGCAAGCTTGAACCGTTGCCAGCAAAAATTAAAATGGCTTACCAGGTCACCAAAAAAAGTCTGGGGATTAAAGAAGAAACTTTAATTGAAGTGCGAGAAGAAGCCAGTATTACTCCCGCCCAGCTGAAAGAAGGCTTTTTGGACGTTGTGGCCAGCGACGTAGTCAGAGACGGCAAAGTTTATGGTTTACCCCTAAGTGTTGACACCTTGGTTTTATTTTACAATCGCGATTTACTAAACAATGCCGGTATTCCCCTGCCGCCAAACAATTGGATTGAATTGCAGGAAAATGTTAAAAAATTAACTTATCAAGACAAAGACGGTAATTTGGTTCAATCAGGTGTGGCTTTGGGCACAGCCGACAATATTGATCGTTATTCTGATATTTTATCACTATTAATGATGCAAAACGGCGCCCAAATGGTAACCAATAATCAAGTCTCTTTTGGCTCGGTACCAAGAAGTTTTCCGGACCAAACCTACAATCCTGGCCCGGAAGCGGTTCGCTTTTATACCGACTTTGCCAATACCAGTAAAGAAGTTTATACCTGGAATGAAACCATCCCTAATTCAATCAATGCTTTTGCCCAGGGTCGAGTAGCCATGATTTTTGGCTATAATTACCACCTCGCCACCTTGGATGCGGTCAGTCAAGGCCGATTAAATTACGGCATTGCCAAAATGCCTCAAATTGAAGGTCGACCTGAAGTTAATTTTGCCAATTACTGGCTTCAGGTTGTTTCTAAAAAAAGTAAGCACAAAAACGAAGCTTGGGATTTTATTCAATTTATTTCAAAATCAGCCGAAGCAAAAAAATATTTAACTAAAACTTTAAAACCAACCGCTTTGCGCTCTTTGGTCAGCGAACAAAAAAATAATGATCAGCTTCGGCCTTTCGCCGAACAACTGCTGACCAGCAAAAGCTGGTACCAAGGCAACAACGTCGGTGCTTTGGAAAGTGCCTTTAAAGAAATGATCGATTCTGTCAGAAAAGGCGGCGAGTTGCGTGATGCGATTGGTTTAGCGATTCAAAAAATTCAACAGACCCTTTAGGTTAGTTAATAATTAGGTTTTAGGTTGTTAAAATTTTTCGCTAACTACCTAAAACCTAACCACCTAATTACTTAATATACTCTATGTCCAAAAAAATTAAGTTTTTTTTAACCAGTATTTTTGTCTTCGGTTTTATGATCTCGTTGGCTTTACCTTTACCCAGCTTGGCTGCCTGCCAAGGCGCAACCGGTTCAGGCTGGCTTGAAGATATTGGTATTGAAGACGGCTTACTAATTCCTTGCGAATGTGTTACTTCAAATGTTAATGAGCAAGAAGGTTGTTTGAATATTAATGTTTTTCTTAAAACTTTAGTAAATTTTTCAACTATAATTTTAGCTTTAACCGGTAGCGCCGCGCTTTTAATGTTTATGTATGGTGGCGTTTTATTAATCCTTGCTGCTGGCGCCCAAGAGAGAGTGCAAAAAGGCAAAGCCGCTTTACAGGCAGCCGCAATTGGTATTGCCATTATTTTAAGTTCTTGGGTAATTGTCAATTTTGTAATTTTATCAATCACCAAAGGCGAAATCGGCAGCAAAGCAACCATTTTTGGCCGGATTTGGAGCGATGCACCACAAGCAAAAACCAAATAAAAAACCGAGACTCTGGTAATAAAAAATTAACAAAAACTCTTGTTGACACCACTTGATACTATTTATTATAATTAAAGATAGATAGTTTAAAAAAATAATAGCTATCAGACCAATCTTTCCAAAAAAGATAGCTAAAAACGAAAGGGGGTGGAAAAATGAAAAAATTATTAGTTTTAACAACGTTGGGGGTAATTTTTGCCTTGACTGCAATGCCGGTTCTAGCTTTAGAAACTGGTATTGACTATGGCACCTACACTGGTTTGGGAACAAAAGATATTCGTCAGGGTATCATGAATGTCGTTAACGTTTTATTGGGTTTCCTTGGCATTTTAGCCATTGTTATTATTCTCTGGGGAGGTTTCAGATGGTTAACTTCAGGTGGTAGCGAAGAAAAAGTTGGTGAAGCGAAAAAAATCATTACTGCCGGTATTATCGGTTTAGTGATTATCTTTACCGCTTACGCCATTGCGAGCTTCGTCATCAGCCAATTATTGACTGCGACTGGCGGTGCTTAATCTTAGGTGAATTGACCTAAACTCATATAATCGCGGCGGGGAGACCTTCAATTTTAATGGGGGTCTCCCCGATCCAAAAAACTTTTAAAACAATGAAAAATATTTCAAAAAATTTAAATCTACTGACTGTTTTCATTATTTGCTTTATAATTTTTGCCGCTTCTTTTGAACCGGCTTTGGCTTCGCTGCCAGTGCCTGATAATGCGGCGGCAGCGGCCGCTGCGGCTAAAAAGACCTCAACCAGCGGCAGTACTGGTGCTGCCAAAGTTTTAGAAGGTTTAAGCAAAACTGCCACTAAAGCTGAAATTACAACCACCGAAACCAATTTGCCAAAAATTGCCGGTCGGGCGATTAATTATTTCTTTGGCGTTTTGGGCGTTGTCTTTTTGACTGCCCTTTTGGTCGGCGGCTACCTTTGGATGACCGCTGGCGGCAATGAAGAAAAAGTTAAAAAGGGTCAAGGTTGGGTGGTTAACGGGATTAATGGAATAATCGTTGTTTTTTTGGCTTATGCTTTGGCCTACACCATGCTTTTTGCCATGAAAACAGCAATCGGCGGTTAAAACCATGCTTTCAAAAAAAATTTTTTCAATCTCTCTACTTTTACTGACGCTTATTAGCTTTTTTATTAGCCCAATTACTCTAGCCAGTACTTTTGACGTAATTAACAAGGGTTTTTCTGATACCGGCTCGGAAGCCGGCTATCCGGTTTCTAGCGGTAAACCAACCAAAGAATTCGCCGTGGCTTTCATCGGCTATATTAATGGCATGCTTGGTTTAATGGGTTTACTGTTTATGGTTTTTATGATTTTTGCCGGCTATATTTGGATGACTGCCCGTGGCCGCGAAGAAAAAGTTAAGCGCGCCCAAACTTTAATTATTGAAGCCGTTATTGGTTTGGCGATAGTAATTTCTGCCAGGCTGATTGCCGAAATTGCCTTAACCGTTTTAGGCACGACTTTAGTCAGATAAAATGAAAAAAATCTTAACTAAAATCAATTTAAAAACTATTGTATCGCTATTTTTTGCTTTATTAATTTTTGGTCTCAGCTGTCAAAATACTTTTGCTGTCTCCTCGATTTTCAGCCAAACCAGCGGCGGTTTGCAAACTGCCACCAATGAAGCTTACGGCGGTGGTCAAAAAGTTAATGTTGATGAAACCACATTTAGTGGTGGTTTGGTTATAATTATTTATTACTTACTTAATTTTTTAGCCGTTGTTTTCTTTTTAGGTCTGATTTATGCCGGTTATATCTGGATGACTGCCAGAGGTGAACAGACAAAAATCGATCAGGCTAAAAAAATTACCCGAGAAGTAACCATTGCTTTGATTATAACTTTAACGGCTAGGGTTTTTACCGAGTTTATTTTGACCCAAATTGGCAGAGCAATCCAATAAAATAATTCAAGTTTAAAAAATATGACCCAAACTAAAAAAAGGATTACTAGTCTAGTTATTTTTGGCTTATTTGCCATTACCCTATTTACTTTAATAACTCCTTGTTTGGCGGCCAATATTACCGATGCGATGAAAGGCCCGCTTAGCAAAGTGACTTTGCCAGGCGGCGGCAGCGACCCGGAAACAAAAGCTTTAAGTATCATTGGCAAAACCATTTCGGCCTTTTTAAGTCTGTTTGGTGTTATCTTTTTAATTTTAACAATTTATGGCGGCTATAAATGGATGCTAGCTTCCGGCCGGGACGAGGAAGTCAAAAAGGCCAAAGATATTATTCGCTCGGCTATTATCGGCTTAATAATCGTTTTAGCGTCTTACGCCATTACTTACTTTATTACCACCGGCCTTGAGGCGGCGGTCCAATAATCTATGAAAAAAAACTTTAAATTTATTTTGGCTTTAACCATTACCAGTGCTGTTTTTTTTGTGACTTTAGCGAGTCTGAGTTTGGCACAAACTGAAAGCACCGGCGGACTTGGCCTGTCCAGTAAGCTGCAAACCGTTGGCACGGCGGCTAATTTTGCTGAAAAACCGAAAATCAGCTTATTAATCGGACAAATCATTAAAACCGTTCTTTCAATTTTAGGCGTAATATTTATGGTTTATACCGTTTATGCCGGTTACCTTTGGATGACAGCGGCCGGCAACGACGAACAAATCAAAAAGGCCAAAAGCATAATCAAAGGCAGTATTATCGGTCTAATTATTGTTTTAGCCGCCTATACCATTACCTCATTTGTTATTAATAATGTAATTGGCGCAATTAATAATGCCGCTGCTTAATCCCAAAGGTATGATTAAAAAATTTAAAACCATCATCATTGCCACCTATCTATTAAGTATTTTATTGGTACCAATGATTGCTTTGGCAGCTGATAACGGTCCGATTGGCACTCTACTCAATGAAGCTGCCGGTTCACAAGGAGCAGGCTACAAAACTTCCGAAACAGATGAAGGAACCGGTTTGGCAATTTTAGCCGGTATGTTAGTCAGAATGTTTCTTTCATTGTTAGGAGTTATTTTTATTTCTTACACCATTTACGGCGGATTCCTTTGGATGACAGCGGCCGGCAACGATGAGCAAGTTAAAAAAGGCAAAAATGTTATTCGAGACGGTGTCATTGGTTTAATTGTAGTTTTATCCGCTGCTTCAATTTATATTTTTATCACTCAGGCGATGATTGGCCTTCGCCCGACTGTTGATTTGGCCGGTTAATAATTTTTTAAAATAAATTATGAATAAAAAAATAAAAAACCTTGCCTTAATTGCTGTTATTTTAACCAATATTTTTTTAATCACTTCACCAATTTTAGCCCAAGATCAAACTCTTGGCACTGAGGCGGCCCAAGAATTAACCAATCAAGATCAAGCCTTTTTGTCGTCTTCGGGCCTGCAGCCAAGAAGTATCGGCCGAATTGTCAGCTACATCATTAAAATGCTTTTAGCTTTATTGGGTGTCATTTTTATTGTTTTAACCATCTACGCCGGTCTGCTTTGGATGACATCAGCTGGTAATGATGAAAAAATCGGCCAAGCTAAAAAAATAATCATTGCTGCCACTATTGGCTTAGCCTTGGTTTTATCAGCTTATGCTATTACGGTTTTTGTCCTGGATCAACTAGTCAGCAATTTTGGCATTACTACCGGCAGCCAGCCAAACGTTGAAATTTAACCAAAATCGATTCAATAAAAAAGAAGGACAGTTGGAAACAACTGTCCTTTTGCTAAAAGGTGCGGACTCGGCCAAAGTACTTCTGGCCAAGGTATTCGTGAGATGGCCGGGCTTTGACGGGGAAAGCCTTCACCTCGCTGCCCGGGTCATTTCTGGTCTCGGCTAGCCGGATTTTACGGCCAGCCGAATCATAGATACTGAAACAGTACCAGCCGCTCCTCAGGTATACCACCTGATAATTCGGTAACCCATGAGAGTTACGACCCGGCACGACGATGTTGTATCTGACAGAATTTTCATCCCGCCAGTAATCAAACGATCTGGTCTCCCAGGAATCGTTGATAAAGACGACCGGGAAAACCCCGTCGACTCCCGCTGCCGGTGGCTTGATCACTTCGCCGGTCTTTGCCGCCTCAAGAGCCGTTTGGTGCCAAACTTCTGACTCTTGGCGACCCTGAACCCGCGAAACGACCTGGTCGGTCCGCCGTTCCAAACCAGGCTGGAAATGCGAATTGGCCCAGCCAAGTTTGATCGGCTCGGACGAAACCGACCCGTCTTGGTTTACCACCCGACCGGTGGCGCAGCCTAGGGACAATCCAACCAATAATGCAACCACCAATCCGTTTTTCATTTTCATGCTCCCATGCGCTTTCTAGGCGCGGTTTGACCTTGTTTAACCTCCAAACAACCCTATATCCTAAGATATTATAAACGATTTGTCAAGATAATAAAAAAATGGTATAATTTGTCTAGAAACAAATATTTAAAAACTAATTAAAAATTTATGCAAAAAAGATTATTAATCTTTTTATCGCTAGCCCTTTTGCTTAATGCTTTAATTACCGGCCTGACTCCGGTTTTAGCCGCTAATGAAGTTGGCAACAGCATTGATACCCAATTGCTGCCAATTAAAGAGGCCTATGGCAATCCCACTGTTGATGACAAAACTTTTGCCAGAACAATTGCCGAAATCATTAAAATTGTCTTGGGATTTTTAGGTGTAATATTTCTAGTTTTAATTATTTACGCTGGTATGCTTTGGATGACGTCAGCCGGTAATGACGAAAAAGTTAAAACCGCTAAAGACATTATTATTGCGGCTACAATCGGCCTGGCGATAGTTTTAGCCGCTTATGCCATTACTTTCTTTGTAGTCGACAACCTACTCAAAGCTACTGGTGTCAGTTCAACTGGAATCTAAAATCAACTAAATATTAAAAAACAACTCCTAAGGGGTTGTTTTTTAATGGCTAAAAAAGTACAATAACTACATGAAAAACTTAGCCAAAATCAAATTTTTTATTGGACACTATGATAAATCAATAGTAACTATTGTCGCGATTGCTTATTTTGTCTTTTTTAGTTTGGCTTGTCTTTGGAAATACTACAATTTCGGCTATAACGCTTTGGACCTGGCCATTATTAATCAGGTCTTTTTTAATACCGCCAATGGTAATATCTTTGGTCTGAGCATTCATCCACCAACTTACCTAGGGGATCATTTCAGTCCGATTATTTTTTTACTCTTACCCTTTTACTATTTTTTTGCCAAACCCGAGACTTTACTGATTTTACAAACTTTGGCTTTGACTCTTTGTGTTTGGCCGATTTATTTAATTGCCAAACAAGCTTTAGGTAAAAATTGGGCGGTATTTTTTGCTTTGGCTTGGCTAATCAATCCATTTGTTCAAAATATCAATTTGTTTGAAACTTCCTTTTTACCCTATGCCGTTTTTTTACTGCTTTGGACTTTTTATTTTTACCAAAAACAAAAATTTATTCCTTTTTTAATTTTTGCTTTTTTGTCTTTATTGGTTAGAGAGGATGTGGCTTTGGTAATTTTAATGTTTGGCCCAATTGCAATTTTAGAAAAGAGAAAAATCAAATGGTGGTTGTCGGCTATTTTGATTTCTGCCTTTTATTTTATTTTGGCTTTAAAAATCACGGCTTTTTTTTCACCCAGCCAAAATTATAAATTTTTAGTTTACTATTCCTGGCTTGGCCAAACGCCGCTTGAGATAATCAAAAATATTATTTTTAAACCCTATTTACCCCTGTTTCACCTTTTTTCTGTGGGCAATTGGGAAATGTTTTTGGGTTTTTTATTGCCGTTTATTTTTTTACCTTTAATCGCGCCAATTTATTTACTTTTGGCAGTTTTAATATTTTTGCAGCTGGCCATGGGCCAAAGCGGCGGCGGGCAATTAATTTTGCAGACTCATTATGCTAGCCTTTTTTTACCGGCAATTTTTACAGCCGCTATTTTTTCTTTAAAAAAAATCTACCTACTGGCAAAACCAAAAGAAAAATTAATTTTAACCATTAAAAAATATCCCGATTTGGCTTTTTTGATTTTAATCTCGGCCCTGTTTTATTCTTGCCTAACCTTAGGACCAATAATTGGACTTTTAAAAAACTTTTCTCAAACCGGACTTATTGGTTCTGAAAGCCAAATTAAACAAAATCTGATCAAGCAAATTCCAAAAAATGCGGCCGTTTGCTCGGGTTATGACTTTTTGGCTTCTCTTTCCAGTCGGAAAAATCTTTGCTCTTTTAACTACGCTTTTTTAGGCAGTCAGCAATTTTTGGCTAAAAAATATGAGCTGCCGCCGGAGACTGATTATTTGGTTTTAAATTATAACGACCTGATCACTTACGAACTGCAATACAAAAACAATGGTTTGTTTGGCCCACAATACCAAAAGGCTAATTTGGCTTGGCCAAAAAATTTAGCCGGGTTTGGCCTGATTGACTTTAAAAATAATGTCGGTCTTTATCAAAAAGGTAAAAAAAATAATTATACTTTGGTTGAAATTTTAGATACTTTACCAGCGACTTTACAAAAAAAAGAAACCGCAATTGATGATAATTTAGAATTTTTAGGCTTTAATAAAATTAATCAGAAATACCAGTTTTTTTGGCAAAGTAAAGCTAATTGGCCCACCAGCTACCGAATCATTTTTTCTTTAAAAAATAATCAAACGGTTATTACGGAAAAAATTTATCCTTTAGCCTATGACCTGCTTAATGATAATACTGAATTAACCAACAAAAAAATTCAAACCAACTACTGGCCTGAATTGCCAAAAACTGCCAAAAAAGGAAAATATAATCTAAAAATTCAAGTGGTCGAAATTGACAGTGGCGGTATTGAAATTAACGAAATTCGGGCGACCAAAGACATAATTGACAAAAAAACTTTAATTGGTCCGGAAATTGATCTGGGTGAAATTATTTTTTAATTACTTCAAATATTTCAACGTCGGCGTTTTTATAAACCGATTTTAAATAATCCTTTTGGGTTGGGTTGAAATCGCCCAATCTTTTTTCGTAATCACTGTAAAACAAATAATCAATTTTATTTTTTAATAAAAATTTATATTTTAATTCGTCCTGAGAATTGTCTTTTAAAAACCAAGTTAAATACATAACTTTGCTATAAGCAAACAAAGTCTCGTGCAAATGACCGACATAGACTGTTTGACCGGAAAACCCGGGAATAAATCGAGCCGGAATATCACTGGCTAAAATTATTTTTTGGCCAGGCTGACTTCTAAACCACACAAAAGCCGGGTCAAAACCCTTTGGTAAATAAAGGATCTGACCAATCTGCCCTGGTTTATAAGTAAAATAATACAAATCGCGAGTTAAATTATAAAGGTTGGATGGCGCCAAAAAAATAACAAACAGGATAAAAAATAAAGCCGAATTATTAAACCAAAAATCAAAGGTTTTTGGTTTAATTTTTGATTTTAGATATTCCAATCCGTAAAATATTCCCGAGACGGTAAAAATTACCAAAACTACCTGTATCCCTTGGGCATAACGGCTTTGAAAAGGAAATGGCGAATAAGCCAAAACTAAATTAACTATCAACCAGATCAATAAAAATTTTAATTTGGCATCAAACTTGTTTTTTTTAATTAAAAAATAAAGGCCCAAAACAAAACCCGGCCATAAAAAACCAAAACCAATTAAAACAAAAAGTGGCGGTGAAATCAAAGTAACATTTTGGGCGGCGCGCTGACCAACAACCAAACTTGATTTAATTAACCAAAAGTGATAAAAAACCGACGGCAAGGAAATAAAAAAAGTAACAGCTAAAATCCAAACATTTGGCCAGATTATTTTTTTTTCTTTAATAAACAATAACAATAAATAAATTCCCGGCACCAAAAAAATCACCGGGAAATAATAAGGATGAAAATTAAAATAAAAAAGAGCCAAAAAACCACTGATTACGGCATAGATGAAATTATTTTTTTCAAAAGCCAAAAGGAGTAATAAAAAAATCAATAAGGTCAAGGTAATTGAAGCGATAAAATGAGAGGTTTGGCATAAAGTATTAAAAATTATTCCCTCACCCAGCCATAAATCAATCGGCCATCGATAAGGTATTATATTCTCCCAACCTAATTGGTCAAAAAAATTCGCAAAATAGGCACCCAGACCGGACGAAAAAACCGTAAAAATTAAAGCTACCCTCCTTTCCAAAACTGATTTAAAAAAATAAGCCAAAAACAGATAAGCCACAAAAACAAAAATCGGAATCATTAAAATCCGAGAAAAATGAAACGCTAAAAGCGGCGTTAAATTAAAAATCCAAGCCAGCCAACCGACCAAAAGCCACCAAACATTTAATGTCCCTAAATCCTGATTTTCACTGGTAAATAAATCTTTTAAAAAAATCTGACCGGTTTTGACCTGATCAATATAAGAATAATAAACCGGAATATCACCGGCAATTAAAGCATGTAAACCGTTGTAAGTTTTATTCGAGGGGGCAAAAGAATAGCCAATAAAATAAGGCAAAGTTGTGATTACGATTAAAACTAAAATCAGCAAAATTAAAAATTTCCATTCGGCTTTGGTAATTGATTTAATCAATTCTTTCATAAAACTTGATAAACTATAACTTGCTCGTTTCGATAGACTTCTTTGAGGTATGGTTTGATTTCTGGTTGATAATTTCCAATTTCTTTTTCGGCCGGGCCATAAATCAAATAATTAATATTTCTTTTGCTCAAAAAGCTTTGTTCAATATCTAAAGAACGATTTTTGGTAAAAAACCAATTTACTTCCTCTTGTTTTTGTTTAAAATTTGGCGTTTCAACACCGTGGCCGACATAGACTCGCTTGCCTGAATAAGCCGGTATGACATTAATGACATTTTCCGCGGAATTAAAAACCACTTTATCACCATCGACAGCTTTAAGCCACCCAGCCGCCTTAATCAAGCCTGTGTCTAAATAAGCCCAGGGGCGAGAATCAGCGTAGATGAACAAATCAGTGGCTAAAATAAAAATATTAGAAATAATAAACAAAGTCACAATAAAAAATAATACCACATAGCGCTGGGAAAATAAAAATTTTGATAATTTTGATTTTTGGCTAAAAATTATTTGGCAAACGACAAATAAACCAATGGTAGCTAAAACAACCAAAGGAAAATGCAAACCTTCAGTTAACCTTCTTTGAAAATTAACCGGAAAATATATCAGACAAAAAGAAACTAGCGCCCAGACAAAGACTAAAGTTAGTCTTTTTGAAAGTCCTTTTTTAAAAATTAATTTTTCTTTAAATAAGTTATAAATACCTAAAATACCAAACAACAAAATTAAGCCGTAACTAACAACTGTCAGCCAAAATGGCGTAGTAAAACATAAATTCTGTAAAGCTTTTTGTGAGGTCAACCAATCAAATTTCAAAAGATACAGATAGTAAATAATTGATGGTGCCGAAATAGCGGCTAAAATAAAATAATACCAAAAATACGACCAAAACCATTTTTTTTGTACCAACATTAAATAGATTAGATAGACTAAAATAACGGCAAAAATAGTTAGAATATGAAACGGATGGAAAGAAAACAAAACCAAAGCGGCAAATCCAGACCAAACGCCATAAAGCAGCTTTTCTTTTTCAGCAAATATTGCTGTTAATAAAAAAACCAATAAAATTAGAATCAATGAGGCGATAAAATGAGGCGAATAATATAAAGTTAAAAAGGTATCAAACTCCGGCACCCATAAATCCATCGGCCAATTAAATCGACCATCGGAAAAATTATAAGGATACTTAATAATTTGATTAAAAAGAAAAAAACCCAAGCCACCGGAAAATGACAAAAGTAAAAGTGAGATTTTTCTTTTTTTGGTTTCAGAAAACAAATAAGCCAAAAATAAATAAGCGACAAAATAAAAAACCGGAATTAAAATAATCCGGATCAGATTAAAAGCCAAAAGATTGGATAAACCAAAAATTTTGGCAAATAAACCAACTCCCAGCCAAAATGGATTTAAAACCGCCAAACCCGGTTGACTAGAAAACAAATCGCTAAATAAAAAATGGCCTTGTCTGACTTGTTCCAAATAAGAATAATAGACAAACCAATCATTCAAAGCGGCAAAATGAATGCCAGTAAAAATTTTATCTGGCGGCGTAATCAGCCAACCGTAAATCAAAGGCAAAGTGGTAATAAAAATCATCAGCAGACTCAAACCAAAAACTGTGAGCCATTCGGCTTTGGTGATAGATTTGAATATTTCTTTCATTTTGATTTATTATTTATCTGATTTTAACCTCAGTAAAGCCACCTTTAAAAAACTTTCAAAAATTATCTTTAGATCAAATTTTGATTTACCCAAAGCACGCTCGGTAAAAATAATCGGGATTTCTTTAATTCTAAAACCTTTTTTATAAGTCAAAAAAGTCGTTTCAATTTGAAAATTATAGCCAACCGAACTTAAATCATCCAGGCCGATTGCTTCTAAAACCTTACGACGATAGCATTTATAACCACCAGTTAAATCAGAAACCGGCACTCTCAAAATCAGCCGCGCGTACAAATTACCAAATTGGCTGATTAAACGCCTGGAAAAATTCCAATTACTGACTCCCCCGCCCAAAATATAGCGCGACCCCAAAACCAAATCGTTTTCTTTGATTGCTGCTAAAAAATCCGGGATATATTTTGGATCATGCGATAAATCAGCGTCCATTTCAAAAATATACTCAGCGCCGCGATTAAGCGCTTCTTTAAAACCGGCCAGATAAGCGCGACCCAAACCGGCTTTATTTTTTCGATGTAAAATAGCCAAATTAGGATAAGTTAATTTCAGTTGCTCAACAAAATCGCCCGTGCCGTCGGGTGAATTATCATCAACCACCAAAACATTAAGCTCAGCCAAATTTAAAGCAAAAATTTGAGCCAAAACTTTTTGGATATTTTGTCTCTCATTATAGGTTGGGATAATAATGTATGTTTTTTCCATTTTGAAATTACTTTAATGATTTGATTCTTTTTTTCAGATTAATAACTTGCGAAAAATAGGCTAAGCCCAAAGCTAAAACGTTAACTCGGCTTTTGTCTTGGCCTTCTCTGGGGTCGCGCCAAACCACCGGGATTTCTTTAATTTTAAAACCATTTTTTTCAGCTAAAATTGCCAACTCCGAATCAAAAAACCATTCCTGATTTTTGATTTGCGGTAAAATTTTAGTTTTGACTTTTTCCGTAATCACTTTAAAACCACAGGGAGCGTCATTAATTTTTAAACCTAAAATGATTTTTAAAACCAGGCGATAACAGTGTGATGTAAATTTTCTGATCGCTAAACGGTCAACTTGCGACTGGGGATGAAAACGCGAACCAATCACCATATCGCTACCCGCCTTAATTTCATTAATGGCTAAGGGTAAAGCTTGCAAATCTGTCGCCAAATCCGCATCCATAAAACAATAAAGATCAGCTGCTTGGGCAAGCCAAGCGGTTTGAATGGCAATGCCTTTGCCTTTTTTATCAACAAATAAATACTTAACCACATTAAATTTTTCTGCTAAATTTTTTGCCAAAACTGCAGTCTGATCAGTGGAATTATTGTCGGCAATAATAATTTGATAATCAATGGTTAAGTTTTTTTGACAAAAATCAACCAGTTTGTTGATGCTGGCCTCTAAAATCGCTTCTTCGTTATAAGCCGGAACGGCAATTATAATTTTCATAATTTAATTTTTCTGCTTACTCTTTACTAATTGTTCAAAAATTGACTGAAATTTATCTGACCAAAAACTATTATTTTGGTAAAGACTGTATTGAGCTAAGAACAAATCAGAAACTTTTTGATCAAATTGTTGATAATCAGTTGATTTACCCGGCTCCAAATTGTTTAGCTCCAATTTATCTTCTTTTAAGTCAAAAAATAAATTATTATCTTTATAGAAACGTTTCATTATTTTATAATCCCCTTGACGATAAGCAGACATGCAGCCCAAGTAGGGATTGGTTGCATACATAAACGAATCTTGATAGTTTAACTGATCATTAATCAAACTTTTACCCTGGAAATGATTAATCGTTTGAATTCCCAAAAGATCCAAAATTGTCGGCGCCAAATCAATTTGGCTGCTAACCGTGTCTTTTAAACCAGAGAGTTTGGGCGACTGATTTTTTACAATCACTAGTGGGATCCAAATATTTTCCTCATACAAAGCGACATAATCGGTATAATTGAAAATCCGTTCACCCAAAGGCTGACTGTTATCAGCGGTTACAATAATGATGGAATTTTTAAACCAATCTTTATCCTGATTTTTTTCAAAAAATTCAGCCAAGGCCTGATCAGTATAATTTAATAAATTATAAACTTTATTGGTAAAAGTGTCATGAGGATATTTTTGGTTACCGTCTTTTGGCATTTCAAAAGGATGATGAACCGAAAGGCCGTAGAGTGCCAAAAAGAAAGGCTGGTTGGGCAAACTCTCGATTTTTTGGGCTGCCTGAGCAAATAATTGTTTGTCAGAAATTCCCCAAGCATTTGTACTATCACCAGCCAAATCATTTTTGCCTAAAACCTGCTCAAAGCCAATTTTTTCAAAAAAAGGTTTTTTGTTTAAAAAGCCCAAATCACCGGCCTGCATTTCCAAATTATAATAGCCGTATTTTTGTAAAATGTTTGGCAAACATAAAAAATTGGTTTTAAGACTATCATAGACTTCCGGCGGACCGGTTTGGGGCAAAACCGAGCAAAACCCACTAATAATGGAACGGCTGGTATCAGTGCCGTTACTGTAAAAATTGGTAAAAGATAAATTGTCTTTAGCCAGCTGCCAAAAAAACGGGGTTAAATCAGCCGACAAATACTTGGCGCCAAAAGACTCTAAAACAATTAAAATAATATTGGGCTTACCATCATCAATCCCGTTACAATTTTCATCAATGCCATTGTTTAATGTTTCTTTGGCTTTGGGATAAATTTTATTATTATCATCGTTGCAATCATTTTTTAGAGTATACCCGTCGCGATCCTGATCTTTTTCGCAGTCCAAATCTTTAATCAAATCCAATTGGCACAAATCATTTTTGGGTGCTTTAATCAAAGGATAGCGGCTGTCAACATGCAAAAATCCCGGTGGCAACCAGTCAACTGATAGTTTATTTTGATCAAAATTATATTTTTCTTTTAAAGAAGCGATTAAATCCGGTCGATGGCAATAGCCTTTGTCTGAAGTTGAAACTAAATAGACAAAAAAGTTGCTGCTGACATCATTAATAAAAGAATCATTAATTTCGAGCTTAGGGATTAAAAAAATCAAACCACTCAAAAAAAGTACTGACAAAATTAAAAATAAAATCCTAACTTTCAGGTTGGGAAAGGTTTGATAATTAATTTTTTTGATTATTAAAAAATTGGTAAATAAAAATATAATTACAACAAAAAATAAAACTGCCAAATTTTGCCAGGTAAAAAAACTAATGATTGAGGCGGTAAAATAGGAAGTATAGACAGCAAAACTAAATAAAGAATAATGCAGATGGGAGCGACCTAAAGCAAAATAAGCCATATCAACAAACGCTGCCAAAATCAGAAAAAATTCCAAACTAAAAATAAAAATCAATAAAATTTTAAAATAAAGCAAATTGGTATTGTCTTTTTTAAGCAAAAAAGTGGCCGGCCAAAAAAGCAGGCTTAAAAAAAAGGCCAAGGCCAAATCTTGCAAAAATCCGGCGGCCAAAACCTGAGTCAGCGAGGCGTTTTTTGTCAAATAAGACTGGAAACTATTGGAGTAAATTAAAAATATTCTCAAGACTGAGAACAATAAGGTAAAAACCCCTAAATTGATAAAAATTAACCACTTGGCTGGCTTGAACATTAATTTACCTGATAAATTCTGGCTTCGGAATTTTCAAAAACTTTTTTAAAATAAAAATTTTCTGAAAGATTTTTGTCAAAATCAGCGTTTTGATTGAAATCAACAAAAACATAGCGGGAGCCAAAAACTTCTTTAATCGTTTGGTACATCTCATCTTTGGTTTTGCCCGTAGTTAATTCGGACCAACGCTGATATAAATCTCGATCATAACTATACATAAAAGTTGGGTCCAAACCGACTAAATAATAATTAATGTCATTGTAATAAAACAAAATCGGAAACTCATCCCAGTCACTGTGAAAAACAATATCACCGGGGGCGGAATTTTGTTTGAGCCATTCGGCCGGTGCTTGAAATTTATTCAAACCAAAGCCATTGCGATTATTTAAAATTAAATCTTTAAAATCACGAGCAAAAATCGGAGAAAATCCTAAGATTAAAAAAACTGGAATCAAAACCCAAAATGACTTTGGCCTTAATTTTTCCATTTTGGTTTTTTGACTAAGCCAAAAGGCATTTAAACTGACAGCGGAAAAACAAAGGGCTACCGGAATGAAATATTCGACGTAACGGCGGGATTTTAAAGTTAAAGCTAAAAATAATAAACTTAAAATCAAAAAAAACCAAGCGCCAGCTGATTGTTTTTTCAAAGTAATCAAAAAAGCCAGTAAAGCCAAAATCAAAAGCCCAAAAAAAGGAAAGGCGGCAATAATTAAATCATTAATCGCGTAAGGATACCATTCGCCACCGACATTAATTAAATATTGGTAATTAATAACGGCAATTTTAAACGATTGTTGCCAATAAAAATCAAAATTTTTGGGAAAATACGGACTGAAAAACAAACCAGCCGCGAGGCCGGAAACTATCGCTAAACCCAGATAAAAATTTTGTCTGATCGGTTTTGACTTACCTTGTTTTAGCCTGATACCCAGCCAACCTTTTTGTTGATATTGCCAAAGCCAATTGGCTAAAATAAAAACCGCCAATAAAACCAAAGTAATCGGCCAACCGCCATAAAGCCAGACGTAAAAACAACAAGCCAAAACTAAACCCAAATAACGATAATGAAAAAGCAAATAAAGGATAACAAAGAGCATTAAAATTGCCAGGGCTTGGGCTTTGGCCAAATTCAAACGAAAGATGAAAGGATTAACCGTTAACAAAAATAAAACATACCAAAATGCTCCCCTAACCTGCAATCGCCGCAAAAACCAAAAAATTGTCAAAATTGCCAAACTGGCAAAAATTACCGTGGCAATTTTTAAACCAATCAACGGCGGAAAAAGGCTGACAAAAGGAATCAACAATAAGTGATATAGAAAATGATGATCAATAAAACTGTATTTCAAGCTGGTGGCTGAAAGCCAGGGAAATTCGGTAATTGCTCCGCGCTGAGCCAAAACCAAAGCCATTTTGGCGTGATAAAAAGAATCCGGATCAGCCAAAGTCGGGCTATTGGCCAAATAAGCAAAAAAACTAACGGTAATTATTAAAAGCAAAAGGTAAGACCAAATCGGTTTACTGGAAAAAAATTCGTTAATTCGATTGACTAAGCGCATAATTAATTTAGCTGACTTTTTTTAATTCCGCTTTAAAATAATCAACCCACGGAATTTTGGAAGGATTGAGATTATTTAAAATGGCCAGATAAAAACTGACATAACTACCCAAAAGTAGCATCTCAAACGACTGTTCTAATTTGGTTTGAGCGGAAAGTTTATAAGTAAAAAGTTTAATTTTATTTTTCGCGACCACCTTTTGAGTGATTTTGTAACGAATTTGATTTTTTGGCTGATAAAGCTTTGATTCAAAAAATAAAAAGAAAAGATTGTTTTTATTAGTCGTAGGAAATTTTAAGCCTTCAAGTAAATGATGATTCATTTCCGAGATTAAAAAGTAGCTGGAAAAAATTTTGGCGTTTTCATTGATCTGATTGGCAAAAGTATGAGCGTTGCCCGCTAAAAATTCAGAAGCAGTCACTACTGGCATTTTATTAAAAAGCTGCAGGGCCAATTTTTTAGCTAAATTATTTTTGGTTGGCACGTTAACACCAAATTTATTTTGCAACCGGCCAACAGTAACTAGGCAATTTTTAATTTCATTGTCAGTGATTTTTATCAAGCCTAACTTATTCATCAAACCCAGGTTAGCACCCAAAGAATAACCAATCCCCATTCGCGGCTGATTGGAAGGATTAAATTTCGGGTCAAAAATATACCCGGGCATTATGCCTTTTTTTACTAAACTTGCCAAATTAGCACCGCTGCCAATCGCAAACATTTTGGCTTTGGCTTTTTTAACGGCGGGCAAAGTCGCCAAAGGCTCTTCAGTTGAGCCGGAATAACTGGAAAAAATATACAGCGTGTCTTTATTGACGCTGGCTGGCGCTTGATAAGAATTAATAACCGTATAAGGAATTTTTAAGTCCTCAAAAAAAAGTGCACTCACCATGTGACCGGGCAGCCCCGAACCGCCCATACCATTAAGCACTACCTGTTTAACTTGTTTATAATCATTGGGAATTTTAAGTTTTTTAAGCTCCACCCAAGCTTGATTAATTTGTTTGTCTAAAGATTGAGTTGATTCTAAAACCTTGGCCGGATCTAATTTTTTGATTTGTTTTAAGTTGTCTAGATTGTTCATATTCCTTAATTAAACGGATTTAAGCCGACACAGATATACCATGGGTTTAAACCCATGAAATTGCGTCGTTTGTCCCAAATAAAAATTCATTTTTTATTTGTTCCTCACTAGCAATTATAACAATTTTTTGACTTTTCATCAAATTTAATTTGGCTTGAAAAATCTAATAAAATCAGCTAAAATAAGGCTAGAAGAAATTAAAAAATTAAGAGAGTAAATCATTCTATTTTTAAGCCAATATTTTGATTATTTTCTTAATTTCTTAATTTTTAATTTTTTACGAATATGTCCGGACACAGTAAATGGGCAACCACCAAAAGGCAAAAAGGCGCCGCCGACGCCAAACGTGGCGTAATTTTTACTAAACTTGGCAAAGCCATTACAGTAGCGGCTAAATTAGGCGGCGGCGATCCTAACAGCAATTTCAGATTGCGACTGGCAATTGATCTGGCTAAAGCCTCCAATTTGCCTAAAGATAATATTGAGCGAGCCATTAAGCGCGGTACTGGCGAACTAGGTGGCGGCATCATTGAACAAATCGCCTACGAAGGTTTTGGGCCGGCTGGCACCGCTTTTATCATTGAAGCATTAACTGACAACCGAAATCGCAGCAGTTCCTCGGTAAAACATATTTTAAGCAAATACGGCGGCAGCTTGGGTGTGCCCGGCAGCGTCGGCTGGCTGTTTGAACAAAAAGGTGTTATCCGAATCAAAGAAATTAATGACGAATTGGAATTGGAATTAATTGATGTTGGCTTGCAGGACTTTGTCGTCGAAGAAGGCGGCGTAACAATTTACACGGCGCCGGGTGATTTGAAAAAAGTTAAAGACTTTTTAGAAAATAAAAAAATTGAAGTTGAATACGCTGAAATTGAACAAGTCGCTAAAGAAAAAAAAGCCACCGGTCCAGAAATCCAAGAAACATTACAAAAAATGTTTGCCGAGCTTGAAGACGACGAGGACGTCAATAATTACTACACTAATGCCGAATAATACCAAGAAAAAAGAAACCAGAAAAAAGAAATCAGCGATCATTTTAGGGATTGATCCGGGTTTAGCCGACACCGGCTTTGGCGTGATTAAAAAAGAAGGCTCTCGTCTGACTATGCTTGATTATGGCAATATTAAAACCAAAGCTAAAATTGCTGATGAAATTCGGTTGGCTGAACTCAACCAAGCTTTAGACAAATTAATTAAAAAATACCAACCGGAAGTTTTGGGTGTAGAAAAATTATTTTTTGCTAAAAATGTCAAAACCGCCATTGCCGTTGGCCAAGCCCGCGGCGTCATCATGCTTTGCGGCGGCAAAAATTGTTTAAAAGTTTTAGAATATACTCCTCTACAGGTCAAACAAGCTCTGACCGGTTACGGTAAAGCCGACAAAAAACAAATTCAACAAATGGTTAAAGTAGTTTTGAGCTTAAAAGAAATTCCCAAACCCGATGACGCCGCTGACGCTTTAGCCATTGCCATTTGCTGCGCCAATTCAATTTAATTAAAAATATGTCTATAGAAAAAGGCGGATTCAAACCTGATAAAAATGAAGGGGCTCTTGAAAAACAAGAGGCCTTGGAGCGCCGAAGTCGTTTCTTGCTACGGCTAGAAGACATGGCACCAATGTTTCTTGAGGCTCGTAAAAAAATGGGTCTCGGGGAAAATATCGGATTTGGCTCGTTACCAATCGCCCATGGCGACTTGCAAACCATCGGCTGCTTGCCAAAAATTAAACTTTCAGCAGACGGAGGAATTAGTTACGATGCTTATGGTTTTTTAGGGGAAATTTATGAGACAAATCTTTCTGAAGAAGAAAAAAAAGGAATACTCATTAATCCACAACCGGCGGCCAATCAACAATTAAGACTTGTTTCACTTGCCGATCCTATTGAGGAGCCTTCCGAAGACGATCATCTCTTTTATAATGAAGTCCCTTATTTAGTGGATGCCCCTGATGATGTCTACGCGGGAACAATAGCACATGAATTGGCTCATTGTTTTGACGACGAGACAAAGATTCCGCCAGAGATAATAAAAGTCTTAAAATACCGTCAGCAACAGGAATATCCAGACTTAATAAAAGAATGGCACTACAATGAGGGAAACCATGATAGCGTCGAAGAAGACGTCGATCTGATTGCCGCAATGCTTGGCTATAAACAAGAGATTATAACGAAAATTAATTTTATGCTTGATCGAATTAATCGCCGCATTAAATATAAAAATATTTATGTTGAATCGACAATAGAACACTTAGAGCGTCGCAAACAACAAGTTTTGAAATATTGTCCATAATTTTCCGATACTTTGATGATTGCCATTTGTTGTGTCAATTCGGTCTAACTATAACCCCCTCTGACTCCCCCTTAAATTAAGGGGGAAAATTATTAACTTCTCTTTTAGACTTAGGTTTTTGTAACCCAAAGATTAGATTCAAATTCCCTCGCCCCTCAGGGGGAGAGGGACTAAGGATTTACTTTGCAGGTGAGGAGGTGTCTAGTGGCGATTTAATTTGACTTAAAAATTTATTAGAGACTTTGGTATAAATTTGAGTGGTTTGTAAGCTGCTATGGCCTAATAAAGTCTGAATATACCGAATATCCGTCCCCCCTTCCAAAAGATGGGTGGCAAAACTGTGACGCAAACTATGGCAGGTGGCTAGTTTTTTGATATCGGCTTTAGCCAAAGCATTGGCAAAAATCTTTTCAGCCGAACGAGTCTTCAGACAAAAACCAGGCTTTTGACCTAAAAATAAATATTGATCAGCAGCCATATTTACAGTTAAATTTTTTAAATCAATAAATATTTTTTCCGAAATCAAACTTTGCCGATCTTTTTTACCTTTACCCTGGCGCACCCAAATGATTTTATTATCAAAATCCAAGTCCTGCACTTTTAATTTAACCACTTCGGAAACCCTTAATCCAGCCGAATACATCAACGCTAAAATTAATTTATGCTTTGGGTTAGAAACTGAATTCAATAATCTTAAGACTTCATCTTTAGACAAAACCACCGGCAACCTTTTTGGCTTTTTGGGCAAACCACCAAACATTAAATAGTTAAATTTTCTTTTTTGAATATTAATATAGTAAAACTTCAAAGCATTCAAAGCCAGTCTGGCCGTGGAGCTAGAAACTTGCCGATTTGTTATCAAATACTCCAGATATTGTCTAATGTCTGATTCTCTAATCAGCCTGGGGTCTTTTTAACAATATCTGACCAGGTCTTGGTTATAATACAAATAGCATTTAAAAGTTTTTGGGCTAAAATTACGTATTTTTAGCTCCTTTTCTAAGGCATCAAAAAACATAGCGTTTTTAGATATTATTTGTTAAGATATATCTAGCACAGAACGTGCTTATGTGCGCTATGTTGATACCTAGATTTTAGCTTATTTTAGAAAAAATTGTCAACCAGTTCGCATAAACTAAGTTATATGACATACATTTTTATTAATAATACATTTTACCAATACGCTTAGCTTTTAAGCTAAGGAAAAGAATTTGATTTTCTTTTTTAGGACTATAATGTTTATAACTATGAAAAAAATCTTACCTTTATTCCTTGGAATAATTGCGACATTAATCTTATGTGGTGTTAGTTATGTAGGCATAAGGCATTATCAACTTTCCCAGAATGAAAAAATAGAAAATGCCAAACAAACTAAGGATTTAACTGACACACAACAAAAGGCATTAGAGCGGGCTCAATCTGAGATAGAAAAACTTAAGCAAGAAAGTGAGGATGCCAAACAAAAGCAAGCTAAATTAGAGCAAACAATAAATACCGAGACTACGCCAAAGAATCTTGATCTATCTCTAATCATAAAACAATGGCAATCTAAAGTAGTCTATGTAGAATGTAAATGGAGGGGTGAGGACGGGTCATACATTCTTGATACTTTTGGATCTGGTCTTTTTACAGGAAAAAATAATGTCTACCTCGTCTTTACTAATAAACATGTTGTAAGCTATGAAGGGCAGGCTCCTTGGATATGTCAAATAACATTCCCATACTTAGACGAAACGTATACGGTTAATGTTGATACCCAAACAATGACGATGAAAGATTTGGCTTTTGACCCAAATTTTGATGTCGGAGAATTATTTATTAAAAATTCATCTCCTAATCTACAGGCCATATCCGCTGTAAATTATTGCAATAAAACGGCTAATACTGGAGAC
This sequence comes from Candidatus Buchananbacteria bacterium, assembly GCA_041664985.1. Taxonomy (GTDB): domain Bacteria; phylum Patescibacteriota; class Patescibacteriia; order Buchananbacterales; family UBA6539; genus JBAYJS01. The sequence goes on from JBAYJS010000002.1 coordinate 35,629, forward strand.
CAAATTGTTGTGCTTGGCTATCCGGGGATAGGATCCTCAACGGGAATTACAGCCACTGAAGGCATTATTTCCGGATACGACAATGGTTATTATATTACATCAGCCAAGGTTGAACACGGCAACTCTGGTGGAATCGCAGTTTTAATTAAAGATAATTGTTATTTGGGCATACCTTCATATGTGAGCGTTGGCGAGTTGGAGTCATTAGCTAGAATTTTAGATTTTAATTATTGGCATAACTATTATTCACGATAATACTGGCTACAAATTAAAGTATTTATAAACATACTATATTAATGGAAGAATTTATATTAAATTGGCAAACATTAATTGGCAGTGCCCTTGGCCCTTTTCTCTTAGGGGTTGGATTTTGGGTTAAAGGAATAATAAAGGCAAGAGAAGAATACAAAGAATTACTACGACGAGTAGAAATTAGCACAACACAAAGTTTAGATTCAATATATAAGATGTACCAACAATTGGAACAAGTGATAGGACGCATAAAAAATTTGGCTAAATCTGTGAGAGCTATAACAGATAACAAAACATTTTGTCTAGACAGAGCTAATTTCCCTCCAGTCAGAGAAGTTTATAGCGATAAAGAAGCTCCATATTTCAAAATAAAGAGCTACTATCTTCATAATAAACTTCTATGGATTGACGCTGGCATCAAAGAGGTGAACGAAATAAATGCTAATTTTAAAAATGATTTTAACGATTTAATGAGACAAAATGAATTATTAGTTGTGCTTAACCAAAAAAATCCAAACCCCGATCCATCTGCGCAAAGAACTGCATATGCTAATAATCTTGAAAATTTCGCTAGTGTAGTCGAAGAATACATCAATAATCATATTCTAAAAGGAATCGAGATAATAGCACAAATTAAAATTTATAATGGCCACTTACGTAAAGGATGTGGCTTTTGGTTTCGTTGGAAACATGAAGGATTTAGCTTTAATTTTTTATGCAAAAGAATTGAATTAAAGAAAGTTGTAAATGATATTGAATCCTTAGATGCCATAGATGCAGCGATAAAAAAAGAAGTTGACTTATTAATACAACAAATAGAGAAAAGGGCTAAAAACTTATCATCACAAACATAAGCGTATTGGTAAAATGAATATAAGGTTAAAAATGTACATCATACAACACGTTTTAAGCGCAATTGCTTGTTTGTTTGTGTGGTGTGAGTTAGGATGAAATTAAGCAACATTGTACCACACAAAAAACGGCGCAACCGCGCCTAAAACGGTAACGTTGTATGAAGTATTTAAAAATCACATGAACCAATCCTTGAAAAACAAACTAATAAAAATTGCCCAAAAAGAATATACAACCGATGACCCGTCGCATGATTTTGAGCATATTTTAAGAGTGCTATCAAACGCTGAAAATATTGCCCAAGAGGAAAAGGCTGATATGGATATTTTAATTCCTGCCGTTCTTTTTCATGATGTGGTTAATTATCCAAAACACAGCCCAGAAGCTGAAAAGGCTTCGGATGAAAGCGCCAGATTAGCAAAAAAAATATTAGAAGGTATTAATGATTATCCAAAAGAAAAAATTCCAAAAGTTGAATATGCAATTTCTGTTTGTTCTTTTAGTAAAGGCATTGTTCCAACCGAACTGGAGGCAAAAATTTTACAGGACGCAGATGGCCTGGAAGCAACCGGTGCGATTTCGATAATGAGAACCTTTTCCTCTACTGGACAAATGAAACGGCCATTTTATAGCATAAAAGATCCATTTTGCAAAAATAGAAAGCCCAATCCAACAGAGTATGCCCTGGATTTATTCTATGAAAGATTACTAATAATCAAAGAACGGTGCCATACAAAAAAGGCTAAAGAAATTGCCGAGAGAAGATCTCATTTTCTGCTTGAATTTTTAAAAGAATTTGAGCTTGAACTAAAAGGAAAATAATTATGCTTCAATATCTAGTTTTATTAGGTGCAGTTGTCAATTTAGCCGGTGGCCTTTTTTATATCAAAGAAACTTTAAAAGGCAAAACCAAGCCCAATAAAGTCACCTGGCTAATGTGGGCAATATCGCCTTTTATTGCAACGGCCGCGGCCTTGTCTGCCGGTGTTGGTTGGGCAGTGCTGCCGGTTTTTATGGCTGGCTTTGTGCCGTTTTTGGTTTTTGTCGCCTCGTTTATCAATCCAAAATCATACTGGCAGCTGGAAAAATTTGATTACCTTTGTGGCGCTTGTTCAATTTTGGCTTTAATCCTTTGGGCCATTACCAGACAACCTTTGGTTGCCATTATTTTTTCAATTGCCAGTGATGGCTTTGCGGCTTTGCCAACAATTATTAAATCCTGGAAAAAACCAAAAACCGAATCAGTCCAAGCTTACATTACCGGAACATTCAACGCCTTAACCAGTTTTTTTGCGCTTAAAACTTTTGGTTTGTCTGAAATCGCTTTTCCAATCTATTTGGTTTTAGTGAATTTAACCACAACAATTGTAATTTACCGAGGTAAACTAAAAAAAATTTTTACTAAATAAAGTCAAACCAAAAAACAGATAGGTTCTATCTGCTTTTTGTTATAAAAAATTTAAAAACTAGCGGTTGTACTGGCCAAAGCGCCGGGAATTGATGGCAAAGTAAAACATAAGTCCGGCCAACAACTAGGCAAAACCGTATTTAGCGGCACCAAAAAAGAAAAAACTTGCAAAGCATAAATATCATTAGGATGAGTGACAACTAATTGTTGCCAAGTGCCATCCAAATTAATTGAACTAATGACACCCGAGTTTGGCTTGGGATAATATAAAGTATCAGCCCCGCGAATGTAAGTGGCTACACCATAACTTTTTGGACTGGCACCGCTGACATTGCCACGTAAAATGCCATCACCACTGGTATTACCATAAGTTGGCACCACCGTGTAGTTTATAGCCGGTACCGTGCCGACTTCCCGATTAACCGTTACCAAAGAAATTGCTTGATCAATTTGCGGCTTTTGCGGACAAAGCTGGGGCCAGCAACTGGGTAAACTAGCTTCTTTTGGCACCAAATAAGAAATTACTTCAGTCGCATACGGATCATTGGGATGAGTGACAATGCCGTGCTGCCAAGTGCCATCAGTCTTAATTGAATTTATCACTCCCCCGTTTGGTTTGGGATAATAATTACCATCAGCGCCGCGAATGTAAGTGGCTACACCATATAAATCAAAATAGACACCACTGGCTTTACCAAACAAAACTCCGTCTTTAACCGTTGAGCCGTATTCAGGTACTTCAATAAATTCAATTGTTCCCTGGCGGCTGATTTCAAAAGCGCCAATTTCTGGTTGAGTTTGCAAAGGTACGCTTAGACCGTTGTAGTCTAAGGATAAACCAACGTCAGCGCCGCCATTAATTGCCAAAGAGGTTGGCCGGATACGAAAATCAAAATTGGCTGGGTCAACAAACAAAGGATTACCAACTAAAGAATTATAATCTTGTAAAAGTGTATTTTTCCAGGCTGAAAAATTTAAAGTTGCCCAATTATTTAAAAACTGTTCAGCGCCGTTTTGAAAATAAAGATTATGATCTAAAATCGTGCCGGCAGTTTCAGACATGGCAATCAAGTACCGATTTGCCGGGTTATCAAAATAAATAATATTGTTTTTAACTTGGTTGTTCAAAGCCGGTCTGGTAGCGTCGTAGCTGGCAATTGCCAAACCAATCAAACCGCTGTTATAAATCACGTTATTGTGAGCCGAGACGTTATCATAATTAAAAATATCAATACCGGTGTATTCACCCGAAATTAAATTATAATAAATTTTATTGCCGGTGCTGGACATGTGGTCGTTGCCAACCCAACCGCCGCCATCAAACCGAATGCCGCCGCTGCCATACTTTGTCCCATTGTTTGACGGATCTGACGGTACAGCAGAATCATTATAAGTGTCGCGTTGACTATAAACTTTATTGTAACGGACAATGTTGTCGTTGCCGACGCGAATCAAATCAATACCATAGCGATCATCCATTGCCTGGGCATTGGCATAGGAAGTATTTTTTTCAATAATATTGCCCGAGGCGGTGACATCACCGACGCGAATACCGGACTGAGCATTGCGATAAACAATATTGCTTTTGACTAAATTGTTTGAACCGCGCCAAATTACAATTCCTTCATGAGCATTGTCATAAACATCATTATTTAAAATCAAATTATTTTTGCAATAAACATCATAGAGCAAAATACCACTGCCTAATTCAGTGGCACTGGTGCCAACCGTGCCATAAACAGTAGAATTTTTTACCGTGTTATTTTCACAGCGGCCGGCCGTATCGGCAATTAAAATAATTCCTGCCAAACCTTTGCCGTCGTAAACTTTTAAATTGTCCAAAATTACATTATCGGTGTTATTTAAAACCACCGAATACAAACCGCGGTAAAAAGCCAAGTCTTTGACCGTAATATAATCGGCATTATTAATACCCAAAAGAAACGACTGACTACCCAAACCGTCAATTATTGGCTGACTACCAATACCGTAAGCACCAATGGTAATTGGCAAAGTCAAACTGCCTGAATCTGAAAACGTCAAAGGTTCGGTCCAAGTTTGACCGCGTTTTAATAAAATCGTGTCACCGGCGGCAAAATGCCTGGTGGTTAATTTGGCTAAAGTTTTCCAAGCCGTGGCTTCGGACAAACCATTATTACTGTCACTACCCAAACTGGCGTCAAGATAATAAGTTTTTGGTGAAACGGTACAGGCTAAAACAACCAATTGGCAGCTGGAATTACAGCTAAGAACACCGGCGTCATAACCATTATTTTGACAAGTCTGGCCGTTTAAATTACTGCCGTCACATTGTTCACCCGCTTCAATAATTCCATTGCCGCAAACCGACAAGACCAAAACATATTCATCAGCGCCAAGGTCTGGAGCTAAGCCTAAAGGAATTTGATCGCCGTCAAAATCCTGGGTTAAGCCTAGATTAGTGCCCCGGTCAATAGCCAAAGAATTAGCCGCTAAATGAAAATTTCTAGTACTGATATTAATTAGCTTGGGATCACTAATAATTGAATGCTGATCAAAATTTTGGTTGCTTTTAAATTTTTTATTAATATAAGTATTCCAACTGCTGGCTTGGTTGGTAAAGTCATTACCGTAGCCGTCGACTTGGATAATGTAAGCAGACGAAGCGGAATACCAATTATTATAATCAATATATTTATCGGTCGAATTTTGAACTGACAAAATCACATGCCAACTTGAATAGTCCGGCCGAATGGCAATATTATTTTTGACGTAAACTTTGCCACCGGTACTTTCCAAATCAATGGCAACCGTGCAATCAAAAATCGTATTATTATAAATACCAATTTCACTTAAAGTCGTACCGTAAAGTAAAATACCAACGTCTTTAATACCGTAAATAACATTGTGACTGATAATTGTATTGGAAAGATTTTGCGCCAACATACCGCCGCCCACAACATCATTGTCATAAGTAATTGCCACAATGCCATTTATATCTTCGGTAAAATCAGTTGTTTGGTAAACCAAATTATCACGAATAATGTTATTTTTTGGGTTGTTGTCTCCGCCTTTGATATCAATACCGTGATGATGCGGATTGTAAGAAATATTATGCTCAACAATGGTATTGGAACTATCAACAATTTGAATGTTGTTACCGCCGGATTCGTAAATTACCGAATTGGTGATTAAATGATTATTACCGCCGCCAATTGAAATGCCTTGACCGTCGTAAGTATCCTGGCCGGCCGGATCATACATGCCGCCATGATGAATGGTTAAATTACGCACGACCCAATAATCATTAAGCGGATAAATACTTAAAGTATGACGAGTGGCATTTTTTAATTCTAAATTTTCCAAAGTGATATAGTCAGCATTAGCGTTCCAAGTGCCGTAAATACAGCGAGTTCGAGTTGAATTTTGAACATCGGTTGGTTGATTGGCAGAGTATAAATACAAAACATTATTTGCAAAATACCAATCCCCCTGAGCGGTTAGCTCGCCAATTGAAGTTTTTTTAGTGCCCCGAGTACCATTAACAAATATCATCTGCGGCTCGGCAAAATCATCATCCCACTCCCAGCGGTCTTTGGGATTAACCCAAACCATGCTTGCCTGCCAGAGGTGTTTACTTGAATCATAAATTGTCCAACCCAAAACCGGATCCGAACCGGTAATAATTGGTTTGGGCAAACTGCTGTCACCGTAAGCGCCAAAAGTAATTCGGGCTGACTCTGACGTACCGCTGATTTTTTCAATCATCAAAGTTTCAGACCACACTTGACCGCGTTTAAACAAAACCGAGTCACCGGCGTTAAGTTTGGTGCTTTTGGTCCAATCAAAAGCATACTGATTAACTTTACCAATGGTTTTCCAGGCCGTTGCCGGCGAAGTTCCGTTGTTTGTATCATTGCCGCCAGTCGCATCAACGTAATAAGTCTTGGCTGAGGCTGACACGACACCGGCATACAAAATAAACCCTAGACAGGCCAGGGCTAAAAAACTAATTTTGATTGATTTTCTCTTCATTTTGCTGAAAATTACCTTTATCTAAGCTTCACAGATTACCACAGATTAATAATTTAGTCAAGGGTAAAATTGATAGTTTAACTGATTTTTGCTAAAATATCTATATAAATCTAACTAAAATTTACCTAAAATATGCAAAAACCAGAGATTAGAAAAGATTACATTCAGGAAAAATACGTAATTATCGCTCCCCGGCGTAACAAAAGGCCTCATGACACTGAACGACCCGAAAGACTGGGCAAGGCCAAAAAAGAAGAGTGCGTTTTTTGTCCGGAGCGAATTGATAAACTAAGCAAGGTTTTAATGACGGTCAAAGAAACCAAAGAAAAAAAAGAGCCTTGGGCGATTAAAGTTATTAATAATAAATTTCCGTCTGTTAGCACCAATAATCCCAAAGCCTACGGCCAGCAAGAAGTTATTGTTGAAACTCCGGATCACGTCAAAGAAATTGAAGATTTATCGGTCAAAAGAATTGCCGAGATTTTTCGCGTTTATGCCGAGCGGACCAGAAAAATTTCCAAAGATGAAAAAATTGATTACATTTTAATTTTCAAAAATAACGGGGGTGCCGCCGGCGCTTCTTTACAGCATGCTCATTCCCAAATTTTTGCCACTTCCTTTTTACCACCGCATCTCAAAGACAAAGCTTTACGCGTTCAATCATACAATCTAACCCATGGCCGCTGCGTTTACTGCGACGTGATTAAAAAAGAAAGAAAAGGCCCCAGACTGGTTTTTGAAGATAAAAACGCGATTGCTTTTTGCCCTTGGGCGCCAATGCATAATTACGAAATTTGGCTAATGCCCAAAAGACACATTGATAATATCACCGATTTGAATCCGGCTGAACGTTTGAGCTTGGCTAAATTTTTGCAAAAGATTTTGAAAAAAATCAACCAACTCAACCTGCCCTACAATTATTATTTCCATCAAGTTATTCACGATAACGACCAGCACCTTTATTTAAAAATCACGCCGCGCGGCAGTATTTGGGCGGGAGTGGAAATAGGTTCTGGCTTAATTATCAATCCGGTTTCGCCCGAAGACGCAGCGAAATTTTATCGGCAGTAAAACCACACAACCATTGTGAAAAAATTACTTCAGAACCTAATGGTCAAAAATGTTTTATCGGCAGCGGCCGTACCGATTTTTGGCTTTATCCTTTTAAATTTTACGTTCATTTTTAATGCTATTTTTCAAGGCATAATCAGAGGATTGTTTAGACTTTTTGCGCCGCTTGAACCAAACATGGACATCTATTGGTTTCCCCCTTCAACCCGTATTTTATTTGCCGCCATTATCCTGTTAATTTCATGGTTTATTTTTAGATCAAAGCTAAAAGTAATCTACAAAGCAATCTATTTAGTCGTGCCTATTACTGTTATTTTAGTAACGGCAGGAATATTTTTATACCATTGGCCAATAATCAGTTATTCTTTTGGCGGTTTATTTTGTGCTGGAATTTTGTACTATCTATATCGCACCAAACAATCATGGCTTTATTATTACACTGTACTTTTAGTCGGACTAGTATTGCTAATTTTCAATCTGCTTGGGGGCGAAATTTAATATTCGTTTTTAGAATAAAATAAGCTAAAAAATCAACCGGTTCGCATAAACTAAGTTGTGTGCCATAAAAGCCTCCTAACTGCTATAATAAAATTAACTAAAATTATTGAAAAACCTATGAAAAAACTAATGCCACTGGCCGCTATACTCCTTGCGGTTTTTATTTTTGCTGGCTGCAAACCCCAACCAGCAAGTAATCTTTCGGCAGTAAATAACCCACAAGATCAAGCGACAGTTAACACAAACACTAATCAGAATACAAATATCCAGCCACAAAATACTAATACCAACACTAATGTTTCGGCAGTTAATCAGAATGCCAACATCAACACCAATTTAAACAAAAATGTAAATACCACTAAAGCGGAACCAGCACCTACATCAAATTGTGGCACCAGCAGGGCATTAGCCGAATCCTTAGACCTATCGAACCTTAATGTCACCGGAGATAAAGCACTTACCTGCATGGGAAATAAAATTCTCAAAAACTGTGAGAAAGGAACTATGACTTTGGTAGCAGCAAATACCGGCTCAATGACTTATTCAATTACTGGTCAGCAAGGTGGTAACTGTCTAATAAAAACTCAATACGGTGATGCTGACCAGATACCTCTTGAAGAACAGAAAGTTTATGCAAACAATTGGGTTCAATGTCCAGTTTCTGTTGCCGAAATTACTGCTCAGTCAAAAGATCCAGCGGTTATAGCTCTAGCTGCCTATTTTAATCCAATGCCAAGTTACCATTGTGATAGCCAAAAAAATTGTACTGAAACATGGCCAGAAGGTTGCACAGGGACAATGATTAAAAAATAATATAACATTTTTTCTCTTAATGGCGAAAAAGGAATATCCAAAACGTCCGAGTATCAAATTTTACTTTATCTTTTGGGGTATTGTAGGCACTCTTGTATTAATTTCCAGATACATAGAAAAGGTTTATGCTGCCTATGAAATTGGCTTAAACTTTAATGTTTCAGTTGACCTCTTAGTGGCACTATATGTGGCTATAAATACTGCCATTCTATATTGGGCATGGGCTAGTGCTATTACCAAAGAAAAAATTGTTATTGATGACACTTTTTTAGCGCATGTGCTTAAAAAAAATAAAAACCAAATAAAATGGCAAAAGATAGAAAAAATAAAGGTTGTCAAATCTTTTGATTACCAAAGATTGCCCTACCAAAGTCCAGCGGAAATTTTCTTATGGAAAATCATTGTAAGTTACCAGGATACTAACACGGGAGTTAAAACGCTGGAATTGCTCAAGAACCAATTTAAAAATCAAGACTCAATGCTCTGCGAGCTAGTAAGAAAAGCAAAAGTTAGTAAAATACCAGTTGACATAAAAGATTATTTAACTGTAAATCCTCAATTCAAAAATAGATGCAATTGTATTTAGTCAGTACTTACCCATGTGGCTTTTACAGCACACAACACGTTTTAAGCGTAATCGCTTGCTAAATAATTCTTTATTATCTTTAATATATGGATGTTAAAAATGCAATCAAAAAAAGAAGAAGCATACGAAAGTATAAAAATAAACAAATCCCCAATGCTTTAATCAAAAAGGTAATTGACGCTGCCAGACTGGCTCCTTCGGGAAATAACACTCAGCCTTGTACCTACTACGTAGTAAAAGATGAAAAAATAAAATCCAAACTAAAAAAATATAAAGTATTTGCCCAGGATTTTGTTTATACTGCACCGGTAATAATTGTGTGTTGTGCTGACCCTATAGAATATAAAAAACACGTTAAGGGTTGGGATTTGCCCAATAAAGATCGTGCCCTCAGGGATGTATCAATTGCTTCTTCATTTTTGGTTTTGGCAGCAACCGAACTTGGTTTGGGAACTTGCTATATTGGTTGGCTGAAGGCCAAAAAGATAAAAGAAATTTTACAAATTCCAAAACAAAATTTAGTCCCCTACGTGATCACTGTGGGCTATCCGGACGAAAAGCCAAAACCAACTTCAAGGAAAAGTCTGGATAAAATTTTATTTTAAGTTTTTAGATAAGCTGGACAAAATATTTTGTAAAAGAAAAACGACCTCTTAAGGCGGGTCGTTGTAGCTTCGCTAGAAGCAGCCTGGTGTTTGGTTGTCAGCTGTTTGTGTTTACAGGACGAAGTAGCCGGAAGTGATCATCCCAGGTGGTATCAGGCTTCATCGCTTGATCATCAAGCCAGCGCCAAGTGTGACACCAGCATCCGTTGACCTCAGACACATAGGAGATG
>JBAYJS010000003.1:0-44724 GCA_041664985.1 Candidatus Buchananbacteria bacterium
ACGTGAACCATGTGAGATTCAATGTCGTTGTCGGCTAATTTTTTCTGAAAATCATCGCGCTTTTGGACTTGAATGGTAAAAAGCCAATTACCACTTTCCCGACCAGGTTTTCTTTCCAATAAAGTTAAACCGGCGACATTTTTTAATCCGCTCAAATATTGGTCGGCAATTTCTTTACGCCGTTTGGCCACGGCCTCAATTTTATCCAACTGAACATCTAAAATCGCCGCTGTCACGTCATTCATGTGATATTTATAACCGATCTCTTTAATTTGATACTTCCAATAAATATCACCTTTAAACTCTCGATCAATACCGTACCAGCGCAAAATTTTGGCTCGTTTACTCTCAGCTTCATTTTTCATTGTTAACATGCCGCCATCAATCGAAGTGATTTGTTTTATCGCTTGAAAAGAAAAACAGGTAAAATCAGAAACCGCGCCGATATATTTATCCTGGTATCTTGCCGCTAAAGCGTGAGCGGCATCTTCAATTACTCTCAAATTGTGGTCTTTGGCAATGGCCATAATCTCTGCCATGTCGCAAGGATAACCGGCCCAATGGACAACCATAATCGCCTTGGTTTTTGGCGTAATTTTTCTTTTGATATCCTCTGGGTCAATATTCATCGAACCGGCTTGAATATCGGCAAAAATCGCTTTGCTTTTTGAATACAAAATCGGAATGTTGGTTGCCGTGCAAGTCATTGGCGTGGTAATCACTTCATCGTTTTCCTCAACTCCTGCCAATTTTAAAGCCAAATGCAAAGCCGCAGTACCGGAATTTACCGTTACTGAGTAAGGAATATTAAATTGCTGACTGAATTTTTTTTCAACCTCGTCAACTTTTGGCCCTTGACCAATCCAACGAGTTTTTAAAATTTCAGTTATCACATCAATTGCTTCTTTGGGCACATACGGCCAAAACATGGTAATCATAGTTTATAAAAAATTATTTTTTACTAATTAATAAATTTAAAACACTGATTAACTCCCCTGCGGTGGCTTTCGGGGTTAAAAGCTTTAAATAAACCTGATAGCCACCATCGGCAATTTGTTCTTTTAAGTCTGAATTATTTTTTAATTCTAAAATTTTTGCCGCTAAATCATTGGCATCAGCCATTTTGCAAAATAAACACGATTTTTTGTCTTCTAAAAATTCTCTCATTGCCGGCGTATCACCGGTAATGGTGGCAATTTTAGCAGCCATTGATTCAGTGATTTTAAAAGCGCCGCAACGAAAAGCTTTTGGCGTTTTACCAAACATCCCTAAACAAACATCGGCTTTAGCAATCATTTCGGCTAACTTTTCGTAAGGCAAAAAATCAATAAAATTTATATTGGCCAATTGCCACTCTTTAACTTTTTCAATTTCTGGCTGATAATCTTTTAATCGACCGACAATATTAAATTTAATATCTTCATTTTTTAAAATTCTGGCCGCAGCGATTATATATTTCACCCCTTGAATGGGAATATAGGTGCCATGAAAATGAACCAAAAAATTTTTATCCTCCTTCTCAACTTGCCTGGGAAAAATCAATTTGTCATCACAACTGACCAAAATTCTTTTAAATTTTTCCTTTTTAATTTTAAACGTTTCAATAAAAAATTTAATATGCTCATCTGCGTCCAATAAAATCATATCGGCCAACTTACAAGCCAACCAATCAATTGCCCAATATTTTTTGGCCATCAAACTTTTTGGCAAATACTGAGCTCGGTCTAAAATCACCGAATCATACATTGAAACAAAAGCATCAAAAACAATTTTTTTACCAGACATTTTTGCCAAAAACCAAGCCAAGGGCATAATCGTGTGTCCGGGAAAACCAACCACCATGACATCATAATTTTTTCTAATCGGCCAATAAGCTTTTAACAGCTGAAAATATTTTTTATTACTTTTTTCACGGGTATTGCATTCAATCACTTCGATATTATTTTCTCTCAATCCCCCAATCAAAGTCAGATTGCGGGTATAGGTTGGTTTATAAATACCAAAATAGCAAACTCTCATGATAATATTTTATCTTTTAAAATTTCAATTCCCTCAATGTAAAAAAGCGGGCGTCTGGGGCTGGTGTAATGCTTGGCAATGGTATTTTGATCAACTGTTTGATGAATAAAATATTTATCTTTTGACCAAGCGTTTAAATTATTCAGACAATAAGCATGGCCGGCTTGCTCCAAAAAATAAAAATTTCTTTTTTGAGCAGTATCAAATTTGGTTAAAAATTCAGCCAAGCGATTTAAATCAAAATTATCTTTAGAATAAAAAATTACCCCGGCATTAAAATTGGCCAAATCATCACTTAATTTAGTGCCATCTTTAAAATAAACATAATTACCGCCGCCATTACCGCCAATCATCAACGACTTTGGCAAACTTAAGTTTAGCTGATCAAAAATTGCCTGGGAATCTTTAAACCACAAAATATCAGAATCAAACAATAAATGAAATTTTTTGTCCGAGACAAAAAAACTATCAATTATTTTTTTGGTAAACAAATCATTTTGATGTTCGATTCTGAATTGCTTAATAACCGGATGAGCGTTTAAACCCTGAGAGTTTTTTTCTAAAATATCACTTGGCTCAATAAAAATCGCATCCAAAAAAAACTGGCTGATTAATTTTTTATCATCAGGCGTCAAGCTGCCGTCGCTGTGGATATATAGCTGACCAATAACTTTCGAAAAGTAATAAAAACTGGCAAGCGACCAAATTAACATGACTAAATCGCGGTGGCAGGTTAAAATATGAATTGATAATTCAGTATTATTAATCGGTTTGCTTAAAACTTTTTTGCCCGCTAAAATTTTTGGCGCTAAAAAAAACTTATTGTTTAAATACTGAAAGCCTTTTTTATATTGAAAAAAAGACTTCTTTAGGTAAAAAATTTCTAGTTTAATTTTTTTTAAATTCATCAAACTTATTTTTTAAACTGATCAACAATTTTTTTACTTAAATTATTCAAATCGTGATTGGCAACGACCTCTTTTCTCAGTCTATTTTTCATTTCTTCTTTTTTTTCTTTGGGCAAACTCATCACCCAAGAAATTTTTTGGGCCAATTTACTCGGTTGATTTTGCTCAACCATAAAATCCGGACCCAAAACCGGTTTAAATGCATCGTTGCTGGTCAAAACCATAGTAGCGCAAGACATCGCTTCCAAAACGGTTTTATCAATACTACCGGTATGGCTTAAATTAACAAACAAATCCGCATCTTGATAATGACCAATTGTTTCAACATTGGGAATAGCGCCTAAAAAGCTAATTACTCCCTCTAATTTCATAGCCACTACCATTTGCTTGAGATTAGCCAAATAAACTTTTTGTTCAGGCAACCCTGGTCCGCCGATAATATCAACGTGCAAGCCAGAAACTTTTTTATCATTAACTAAAATATCAACCGCTTTAATTAAGCTTTCGTAATCTTTAGTTGGTGAAATTCGGCCGATGCTTAAAATTTTAAATTTTGCCAAATTACCTTCGACTCTACCAGCTAAATAAAATTTTGTGACTGTTTCCTGCCCGGGAACCGGCGGATGAAAAAAATCAGTATCAATACCGTGGCCGGTGGCAATTACTTTTTTGGATGGCAACCGAAAACTTTCTTTGGAAGCAGTTAAAATCGTGTCAGCAATTTTTTCCATTAATTTCATTTTAAAAGAAACTTTACCGTGGGTATACCAAGAAACAATTTTTTTTCTGAATAATTTGGCGGCTGGGGAAATAGCAATGGTGTATTCCGGATTCATATGGCAAAAAATACCATCGGCTTTAGGCACAAGTTTGAAAGCCAAAAATTGAAAACGAAAAAAACGTTGCCAACGACTGACACCGCTTTCTTTGCCTAAAGAATAGATTTTTACGTTTGCCGGCAAACCATTAATGTCGCCTTTTTCCAGACACAAAACATCCAAAGCGTCTAAATTAGCGGCAATTTTTTTTACCCAACCGTAGGCAAAGCCCGCCAAGGGATCGAATCGATCAATTTTTCGAGTAACCATTAAAAGTCGCATAATGTAGTATTACCCTTGGGCAATTAGTTTCTGCCAAAAATTAATTATTTCTTGAGTGTTGATACCGCCATCAAATCGGCTGCTGGCAGATTTTTTAGCATTGGCTGCCAATTGATCTACTAATTCATCATTTTGCAATAATTTTAAAATATTAACGGCTAAATTGGCGCTATCACCAACCGGCGAAAGCAACCCAGTTTGACCGTCAATTATAATTTCCCTTGCACCAGTAGTAGACGTGGCAACCGAAGTTTTATTACAAGCGGCAGCTTCGACAAAAATTTTGCCAAAACTTTCCGAAGTGCTTGAATTAACCAAAAAATTACAAGCCGCATAATAATTTACCAAATCTTCATGTTCGATTTTTCCCAAAAATTTTACCTCACTTAGATTCATTTCTAAAGCTTGAGCCTGCCAAGCCGGTTTCAGACTACCATCGCCAACAATCAATAAAACAAAATCAGGATAAGTTTCTTTAACTTTTTGTAAAGCTGAAAACAAAGTCGGCAAATCTTTTTCTTTTTCCTGACGGCCAACAAAAAGAAGAATTTTTTTTGATTGATATTGATCTTTCAAAGCTTGAACTTTGGCCTTATCCCAATTGCCAAATTTGACCAGAGAAACCGGCGTAGAAATTACTCTGATTTTTTCTGGCGTGACTTTTGATGCAACTAATTTTTCTTTAATCCCGCCACTCATCACCCGGATACCATCGGCTTTTTTTGCCAAAAACATTGAAATTGGCACCAATAAAAAATTGTACCATTTTTCCTTGAGCCATTCTTTATTTTTCACGTAGTCGCCGTGAAAATGAATTAGTAGTTTAGCCTTAAATTGTTTAGCTAAAAAATAGCCAACTAAACCTGAAATAAACGGCGCTTGGGTAACTACTAATTGATATTGAGTGCTACCAAAAAGCCGACGGCCAATATTGTAGGCATCAACTAAATACAAAAATTTATTTTTTGAATTGGTCGGATAAGCTGTGACATTTTCCGAAATTTTGTTTTGAGTAAATCCGGCGCGAGAAAAAACAATAATATCAAGCTTTTGGACATATTTACCGTACTCTCGATGGCGGGAAGTAACGTCACCCAGCTCCCCTTTTCCCAGCAAGCCTCGGTCTAAGCTAATCATTAAAACTTTCATAATTAAAATTTGTTTAAACCCGCTTGCGCCAATAATTAAGCATATCTTCAAGCGTTTGATTTAAATAATCAATTTTTATTTCCCAACCGGTTGCTTGCTTAAATTTGCTGCAATCGCCACTTAACAATAAAACGTCTGATGGTCTCATCCGCTCCGGATCGTTTTGAATTTTTATGTCTTTGACTGTTGATAAAGACAAAAGTTTATCCAGCACTTCTTTAATACTGTAAGCCTTTTGCGAGCAAATATTATAAACTTCACCGGGCTGACATTTTTCAGTCGCCAACCAGTAGGCTCTGACCATATCCCTGACGTCGGTGAAATCCCTTTTGGCTTCCAGATTGCCAACTTTGATGATCGGCTCCTGCAATCCTTTTTCAATTTTGGCTATCTGCTGGGCAAAGTTGCTGTCAACAAAAACTTCGCCGCGGCGCGGACCGCTATGATTAAAAGCCCGACTTCTGATTGATTTGATTTGATAAGAATGCCAATACTGAAAACCTAAAAAATCCTGGCAAACTTTGCTGACCGCATAGGGTGAAAGCGGCCGCAGTGGATTTGTTTCTTTGATTGGTATTTCCTCGGGATGGACCAAGCCGTACTCTTCCGAAGAACCGGCAATTAAAATCACCGGGTCATAGCTTTTTTCTTTTGATTTTATTTTTCTAATTGCCTCTAAAATATTACACTGTCCGGTAATATTAATAGTCAGCGTTTCAGCCGGCGATTCCCATGAAGCCGGGACGTAACTTTGGGCGGCTAAATGAAAAATTTTATCCGGCCGAACCTCATCAATAACCTCATAGACATTGTGGGCGTCTTTAATATCACATTCATAAAATTTAAATTTGTCTTTAAACTCCTCAATATTTTCTGCCTTGCTGCGCCATCTTTTTATGCCAAAAATTTCCACAGCCGGAAATTCTGACAAAATATAATCGGCCAAATGACTGCCGGCAAAACCGGTAATTCCCGTAATCAATACTTTCATAATTTTATGATTATAATTTAATTACTTAATTGATTCTAAAACGTCTACGGTACGATTAATCATTTCTTCAAAAGTAAATTTTTCTAAAACCTTTTTTGAATTTTCAACAAATTTTTGGCCAAGCTCTGGACTATTATAAATTTTTAAAATTGCTGCTTTCAGTTCTTCTTTATTATTATATTCAATCAGTAAACCGTTTTTTTCATTTTCAATTAATTCCGGATTGCCGCCGATATTAGTAGTAACTACTGGCACGCTAGCTGCCATGGCTTCCAAAATTGTATGGGACAAACCTTCATAGCCGGTATTTAAAACAAATATGCCAGCCGCTGATAAATTTGAAACAACTTCTTGATGACTGACATTTGAAATAGAAACATTGTTTTCTAATTTTAAATCACTGATTAATTTTTCTAATCTTTCTTTTTGCGGCCCAAAACCAAAAATCTTTAATTTAAAATCGGAATTTTGTTGTAAAAGTTCTGGCATTAAACCAATCAAAGTATCAAAGCCTTTCCAGGGCACCAACCGACCAACTGAAACAATTAAATTTTTATCAGGCGTCTGAAACTTGTCACTAAATTCCAAATCAAAAGAATTATAAATCACTTCAATTTTTTCTTCAGAAACACCCCAACCAGAAACGATTTTTTTTAAATATTGACTGGGCACAATGACTTTGGCTGATTGTTGGCAAACCCAAGCTTGGATTCTTTGGAGTGAACCGATTTTGCCACCAAAAGATTTTTTTTGAAAATCATCGATACCAACCTCGGTAATTTTTAAATTTCTCGCCTGTTCCCAGGCGTAGTCACCAACCACTTTAACCACGACTTTTTTGTTTAAAATTTTTCCGACAATAGCAGCAGGCAATCCCGAGCTAACCGGCCCTTGAGCATAAATCAAATCACAATCTTTAGCCAGTTCTTTTAATTTTTTGAAATAACGCCAATAATGTTTTAACGGATTTTTTGATCTTAAAATTCTAACTGCCAAATCAGCACCGGGTTTGTCACTATAACAAATTAATTCGACTGCATAACCCAGTTTTTTAAACTGGTTAAAAATTTTTTGGCTGTACGTTGCCGGGCCGCCAATATCAGGCGGAAAAATTTCAGCGGCAATTAATATTTTTTTCATAAAGACTGAAAAATATCTTTCATGCCTAAAGCGATTTTTTGCCAATCGTAATCTTTGACTACCAATTGACTGCCATTATCAATTAATTTCTGGCGCAAACTGTTATCATTAAGTAAAATTTGAATTTTAGCCGACAAATCACTTGGATTATTAACTTCGCAAAACAAACCGTTTTCACCGTCGCGCAAAAAATCAGGAATACCGCCGACTTTGGTACCAATCACGGCAAGCCCCGCTGCCATAGCTTCCAAAAATGCCGAGCCTAAACCTTCGGATCTTGAAGGCCGCACAAAAATGTCTGACATTTTTAAATAAATCGGTAAATTTTTCTGGTCAATATAACCCAAAAATAAAATTTTATCTCTGACACCAAGCTCTTGAGCTAAAGATTTTAATTTTATTTCCCAAGAACCGCTGCCAATAATCAAAACTTTAACCGGCAGTTCTTTAATCGCTTTAATTAATGTATCAATCCCATTTTTAAAAACCAGTCGCGAGGTAGTAATAATCACTTTCTCGTGAGGCAAAATACCTAATTTCTGACGCAGCGCTTCGGTTTCGGCTGGCAAAAAAACCTTTTTAAATGATTCTAAATCAACACCGTTGGGAATAATTTCAATTTTACCTTTAAAACCATAGCTAGTCGCGCGTTTAGCCAAATAAGTGCTGATCGCTTGAATTTGATCGGCTTTACGATAAATATTTTTATAAGTTTTTCGCATAAACCAAGTTCGGCTCCAGATTCGGCGCAAAGAATCACCTTCTTGTAAAGTTAAAAGATATTTAACCTCGGGGAATTTTTCTTTAAATTTCAAAGCAACAATGCCGGCCTGATTGGCCATCACTGCCCAAACAACATCATACTTTTTTTCGGTTTGAAGTTCGGTGGCCTTTTTTAAAGCTTGCCAAGGAAAAAAATATTTTCCCAGCCAACCATTGCCGATCCGGTAAACTTTAATTTTTCCGATTTGCTCAATCGATTTTTGTTTTTTATCAAGATTGACTGTCACCATATCAAAATCAATCCCTTCAATTCGATCCGTGATTTCTTTTACGGCAAGTTCTGCCCCGCCGATAAATGGCAAATACGCCAAAGAGACAATAAGTACTTTCATTAGAGTGTTTGATATTTAAAACCAAGTTTTTCCGCCTCGGTTTTTTTATAAAATCCTTTAAGGTCAAATAAAATCGGATCATCATTACAAATATTTTTCAGATTATCCAAAGAATATTTTTCGGTTTTAAAAACTTCGTGCGGACTGAAAACGACAATGGCGTCAAATTTTTCTTGGGCCGAAAAATCATCAATCATTTTTATACCAAAACGAGAAACCACATCCTTAAAATTTTCTAACAATGGATCGTGACCGACAACTTCCATACCCTTGCCTCTTAATTTATCAATCAAATCTTTGGCTTTACTGTTTCGAATGTCGGGTACGTTTTCTTTAAAGGTTAAGCCCATTACTAAAACTTTACGGGCATTAATCAATTTAGAAGCGACAAACTCTGTCATAAATTCATTGATTCCGCGACCGGCCAAAATTACTTGCGGATTATAACCAACTTGCATTGCCTTATAGGTCAAATAATAAGGATCAACACCGATGCAATGGCCGCCGACTAAGCCCGGTTGATATTTATGAAAATTCCATTTCGTACCGGCCGCTTCAATGACTTCCTTGGTATCAATTCCCAAGCGATCAAAAATAACGGCTAGCTCGTTCATTAAAGCAATATTCAAATCACGTTGAACATTTTCAATCACCTTGGCAGCTTCCGCCACTTTTATACTGGACGCTTGATGAACATTGGTAATTGACCCGTAAACTTTGGCAATTTTTGCCAAAGCCTCAGCGTCGCTGCCGGAAACGATCTTGTAAATTTTATCAATGGTATGGACTTTATCGCCGGGATTTACGCGCTCTGGCGAATAACCGATTTTAAAATCAGTGCCCAATCTCAAACCGGACTCTTTTTCAATAATCGGCAAACAATCTTCTTGGGTGCAACCGGGATAAACCGTACTTTCATAAACGACAATCGAACCAGGCTGCAAATTTTGGCCGACAATTTTTGAGGCGGCAATTACCAGGCTTAAATCCGGCCGCTTATCTTCTAAAATCGGCGTTGGCACTGCCACGATGATAAAATTTTCCTGCTTAATTATTGCCGGATCATTTGAATATTCAACTTGGTAATTACTTAAATTTTCCACTTCACCCGTCAAATCAATGCCGCTTTTTAATTCATCAATCTTTTTTTTATTAACATCAAAACCAGATACTTTATAATGCTTTGATAAAAGACAGGCCAATGGCAAACCAACATAACCTAAGCCGACAACACAAATTTTTGTTTCCATAAAAATAAATTAAATTTTAATCAAGTTTATAATAATCTTTATACCAATGAATCGCTTCTTTAATCCCGTCTTCAATACTGGTTTTTGGCTGCCAACCCAAAAGCTTGTGGGCTTTTCTAATTTCAGCGTAAGTGGCAACCACATCACCCGGCTGCAAAGGTAAATAATTTTTGACGGCTTCTTTGCCCAAACTTTCTTCAATTATTCTAATAAAATATTCCAAATCAACCGGTTTATTGTTGCCTAAATTAATAATTTCATAGCCCTGGCATTTATCAAGCGCCGAAATTACTCCAGCCACAATATCATCAATATAAGTGAAGTCCCGTTTCATTTGGCCGTTATTGTAAACGTCAATTGGTTGATCGGCCAATAAAGCTTTGATAAACTTAAAAAGCGCCATGTCCGGCCGGCCCCAAGGGCCATAAACCGTAAAAAAGCGCAAACCGATGGCATTGATGCCAAATAAATGATGATAAGCGTAAACTTCAAGCTCATTGGCCTTTTTGGTGGCAGCATAAAGCGAAACCGGTCGGTCAACTAGATCTTTTTCTGAAAACGGAATTTTGGTATTGCCACCATAAACCGAGGAAGAAGAAGCAAAAACAAAATCTTTGATTTTAAACTCCTTGGCTAATTCCAAAAGGTTATGAGTGCCGATGATATTGGATTGAATATAGGCGCCGGGATTTTCCAGCGAATAACGCACGCCGGCTTGTGCTGCCAAATGGCAAATTTTATCGATTTTATTTTCCGCAAATACCTTGCGCAAATCGTCGAAATTATTAATACTGACTCGATAGAGTTTTGGCGTAAAACCTTTGAGTAACTTTTTGATCCGATCTTCTTTAAGCTGCGGATCATAATAGGAATTGAAATTATCAACGATAATAACTTCATCTTTTCGGCTCATTAAGGCTTTGGCCACGTGTGAACCGATAAAGCCAGCCCCTCCGGTAACTAGAATATTTGCCATAAAATTAAAGTTAATTTTGTCCTTATTTAATTAAAAAATACGGCTTTAGCCGGGATTGCTAAATTACCATATTTTAGCAAAAAATTACCCTTGCTTAATAATGGATAATACCTTATTATTATTATATAAAATCTGTTTTTGGTCAAGGTCTAAAACTAATAATTCTAAAACTAAAAAAATGGCTCAAAAAACCAAAATTCTATACCTAATCACCCAATCCGAATGGGGCGGCGCCGGGCGCTATGTTTTTGATTTGGCGGGCAACCTACCAAAAGACCAATACGAAGTAGCCGTGGCCGCCGGCGGCAATGAAGAACTTTTTGAAAGCCTAAAAAAAATCGCCATCACCACTTACCAATTAAAAAACCTAGTCCGGCAAATAAGCGCAATTGATGACATCAAAGCTTACAGCGAAATAAAAAAATTGGTTAAAAAAGTTAATCCGGATATTTTACATTTAAACAGCAGTAAAGCCGGAGTTATCGGTGCGATTGCCGGCCGTCATGCCAAAGTCAAAAAAATAGTTTATACCGCCCATGGTTTTGTTTTTAATGAACCAATGCCTGGTTGGAAAAAAATCATTTACCTTTTGGCGGAAAAATTTTCAGCCAAATATAAAGATGCAATCATTTGCGTTTCCGAATTTGATCGACAAACCGCCATTAAAAATAAAATTGCTTCAGAAACTAAATTAGTTACCGTCAATAACGGCGTTGGGCCGATTGATTTTATTGATTCTAAAACTGCCAGAGAAAAATTGAATTTGCCACCAGATAAAATTGTTATTGGCACCATCGCCAATTTTTACGAAACCAAAGGTTTGGTTTACCTGATTAAAGCGGCCAAACTAATCACCGAAAAATTTCCCGATGTAATTTTTAGACTAATCGGCTTTGGCCAACTGGAAAATGATTTAAAAGCTGAAATCCAAAGACTGAATTTGTCTGATCGATTCTTTATCGGCAAAGTAGAAAACGGCAAAAACTACTTAAAAGCCTTTGATTATTATATTTTATCTTCAGTTAAAGAAGGTTTTCCTTATGCAATTTTAGAAGCGATGCAGACCGGGTTGCCAATTGTTGCTACCAATGTCGGTGGTATTCCCGAAATGATTTCTGACAAAACCAATGGCTTGCTAGTTAAATCAGCCGATCCGCGCGCATTGGCCCAAGCTTTAACTAGTCTTTTACAGGACAAAAATTTAGCGGCTCAACTGGGTAACCAAGCGAAACTTGACGTTGAAAAAAAATTCAGCTTGCAAAAGATGCTAGCTGAGACTCAAAAAGTTTATTTCCAAAAATAATTTATTTACCAGCGATAAACGGCAAAAACCGGCTTGCCATCCGGCCGAGAAATGACTTTGGGCGGCAAATCGTTTAATTGCGCCTCTAGACTAGTCCCGGCCTCGGTTTTTTTACCAATTGGCTGCTGTAAAATATTTTGATCTAAAATTTTTATAAAATAAAAATCGGTAATTCCCTGCTTTTGCCAAGCAGTTTTTTCTTGCTGTAAATAAGTATCAGCTGTGATAATCGGCCAACCCTGATAAACCAATCGCCGGTGCCAAAGCCACAATGTTGCCAGGTCGTACATATTGGAATCGTAAACCAAAAGTAAAGCTTTTGGTTTTAAATTTTTTTCTTTAGCTTTGGCCAAAGATTGATTTTTTATTTCTTCCAAAAATTTATAACGAGTCTGCAAAGATACTTCTGGCACTTGATCTTTCAATAAACCAGTTAAATAACTGTCCAGTTGATTATAACCCCAACGATAACTTTCTGTCCTTAGACTTGGTGAATAAAATTTTTGGAAAAAAGGATATGACGCAATCAAAGAATTATAGCTAAAAAATAGCTCAAATAAGCCAAAAGTTAACAAAAATAAAATAACTAATTTGTAGCGCAAAATGTCTAATCGAATAACAATTGATGCTAAAACCAAAATTAAATACGGAATTAAAACTACCACAAATCTCATGCTGAAACCAATAATTAAAAACAGCAGACAATGGCAGATAATAGCAATCAATAAAAAACTATCGCTTTGATTTTTTTGTTTGAACCAAAAATAAATTAGTAAAATTAAACTAATAACTATTAAAATAAAAAATGGCAAAGATAAATTATTATAAAGGCTGATTGGCAGATTAATTATTCTGTCAGCCAGGCTGCCGATTTGGGCTTTGCCGGGTAAACTTTGCCAGGCGGAAACTTTTTGACCGAAAAGATAAGAAAATTGTAAATCAAAATGGCCAAAGGTTTGATTTAATTTAAAATTATAAATTAAAACCGGACTGAAAATTAAACCGCCAAGAATCGGCCCAAACCAAAAAGTTTTAGTTTTAAAAACCGGTCGATAATAGATCAAAAGATAAATTAAAATTATTGGCAAAATTACCAGGGCGGTATATTTAGTTAACAAAGCTAGACCC
Source organism: Candidatus Buchananbacteria bacterium (assembly GCA_041664985.1). GTDB lineage: Bacteria > Patescibacteriota > Patescibacteriia > Buchananbacterales > UBA6539 > JBAYJS01. The sequence goes on from JBAYJS010000003.1 coordinate 13,080, forward strand.
AAAGCTATCCCCCATTGCCAATATTTTTTGGTATCTAAAGATTTTAAAAAAAGATAAAAAGTTAAAAGACAAAAAAAGATAACCAAAGATTCCTGTAAACCAATTTTTGAAATCCAAATATGATAGCTGCAAATTGATAGAAAAAATCCAGCCAACAACCCGACTTTTTGGTCAAATAATTTTTTACCGATTAAATAGATTAAAAATACCGAAAAAATACCAGCCAAAACAAACGGTAAACGTAAGGCTAATAAATTTTGACCAAACAGTAAAAAAGAAAAATGTTGCAGCCAAAAAACCAAAGGCGGATGATCATGAAAAGATAATTTGGCCCAGCCGGCGATTGGCTTATCCAAAAACCACTCCCAGGGAGTGGTTTGGTCTGGTGAAGCTAAAAAATCAATTAAACCAATTGACCGAAAAGCGATTAGTGACTCATCAGTAATCACGTCAGCTTTGGTTAAATCCCAAAACCGTAAAACCAAAGCCAAAACTAAAATCAAAATGATAAACAAACTAATTTTTAGTTTTGGCATAAAACTTAATTTAGCTTGATAAATTTTGCCTAAGGCTGCAGTTCTTTGAGAGTCTGAATTGCAAACTGATCTTTGGGATTTATTTTCAAAACTCTTTGACAGGTTTGAATCGCTTTGTCAAAATTATTTGTATCTTTGTAATAAGTAACCAATTCTTCAAGCAACCCGAGGTTGTCTTTATTATTTTCCAAACCTTTCAAAACTATTGTTTCGGCCAAATTTTGATCTTTTTTATAAAAATATTGATACAGCTGACGCAGTTCGGCATAGTATTGAATTTGAGCCGGATCGTTTTCCAAAGCCTTCAAAAAAGCGGTTTCGGCTCTCGCGTAATCTTTGAGGTAATGAAAATAAAGATAACCCAAATTACCGTAAGGCGGATACGCTTTTGGTTGCAATTGAGCGGCTAAAAGCCAAGCTTGCTCGGCACCGGCATAATCGCCGACTTGTTGTTTTAAAGCGCCAAGGGAAATTAGGGGCCAATAACTGGCTGAGGTTTTACCATTGTCGGCTAAAAAACCTTGAGCTTGTTGATTAAAATTGCTTTTAAATTTTTCCTGATCTTTCCCTAAGCCTTCCGGGTCAACTATCTTTAAAGTGGAAATTTCTTTAATATAATTTTGTTCACTCGTTTTTCGGCCAAAAATTGTATATTGGTTGTAAAAAAACAGACCAATTCCGACTACAATTATCAGGCTTAAAATAACCGTTAAAATCCCAAACTTATTTTTTAGCATAATAAAAAATCATTAATAATATCTAATATTTTAAGCTAAAAATCAAGAAAAGTAAAGAGTAAAAAATAACCAAAGAAGAGCCCCGACAAAGTCGGGGCTCTTGCTTTATCTAATCTAAACTTACTAATTTAGCAAGCTTAGTCAGTGATTACCATAGCGGTATTGGTGGTGTCATTCATACCAGAGACACGATAACCATTGTAGAACATGGCAGTCGCGGTCGCGCTGGTTGAAGCGTATGTGTCATTGTTTAAGTCTGACCATACGAAATCACCTTGACCACTGGCGGCAACGTCACCAGCATTTAATTGAGTGGTACCGGCCCAGGTTGGGTCGCCCAACAAAGAAACGCTGATTGATTCATTACCACCGGTTGAGTCATGACCAGTACTACCAGTGACGGTTGGAGTACCGACAAAGGTAAAGTATTTGGTCGTACCGGCATCAATGATAAACTGGGTCAAAGCTGAACCGCTAACTGAGTTAGCAGCATCCATGAAAGCAGTGACTAAAACGCCAGCACCTTCCATGTAAGTAGCAGTGATGTCATCAGTTTGATCGCTGAGTTTGGTTCCTAAGGTTGAAGCGCTGTCAGATTGATACAAGTTGAAAGTCGCTGTGTCAATACCAACAGTGGTGGTAGTAACACCAAATGACAACTTGTAGATGCTGACTGGGCCTAAAGCATCAGCGCTGATCTTGAATTTGGCAAGTTCAGTCTGAGAATAGCCAGTAATCTTGGCGCTATTGGTAACGGTAGAAACGGTTGGGACGCTCTTGAACAAATTGAAATTGTTAAAGGTGGCCGGAATACCGGTTCTGGTTACAGTTCCGCCAGATTGAGCACTGGTAGCTTCGAAGTTAGGAACAGTGACGTAGATACCTTCGCCAGACACAGCGGCTGAAGCAGCTGACAGGGTGGCGAAACTGGCATTAACGGTAAAGTTAGTGTCAGTGTCCTTGGTTAAAACCAAAGCGGTTGAAGGCGTAATGGTAGCATTAGCACCATCAACAGTGACTGAACCAACTGGGGTTGAATCACCGTCTTTGTACAAGGTCAAACTTAAGATATCGTCATAATCACCGGCAATGCCACTACCAGCGGCATTGATTTTCAAGGCGATTTTGTCAACAGTTAAGTTTTCATTGACTGCCTTCAGGATAAATTTACCAACTGGAACGGTAGTACCAGCAACGACTAAAGCGGAGGCTGGGGTGGTTTTACCGGTTAGGTAAATAGTACCAGCGCTAGCTAAGGTCATGGCTGAACCGTCGCCATTGGTAATGGTTGGGCTAATAGTGTTACCTTCGCCATCCTGTGAAGAAATGGCAGCACCGGTTACACCAATAGCTAAAGTGTCGCTACCGCTAATGGATGGGCCTGAGCCGACATTAGCTTTGACAGTAATGGTTTTTGAAGTTCCAGCAGGAATCTTGAAAACACCACTATTGAACAAATAAGTAGTAGTAGCATTAGAAGCAGCAGTCGTACCAGTGCTGGAATATGAAACGGAACCAGGATAATTGTTTGGAACAATTTCGGTGGTGCCATCATAAAGCTTGATACCAGACACTAAATCCGGATAAGCATTACCACCAGAGTGGACGACTAACTTCAACTGAGTGATAACAACATCGGTGGCTGAATCAGCAGCACTCAAATTCAAAGTTGCGAAGGTATAATTTTGAGTACCGACAACAACGTTTTGAGCGGCTGGGGTGGTACCAACTGAAGCGGTTAAACTACCGGTCTTGACTGTTAAAGTGGTTGACGTGATAGTACCGGCTGGAGTTGGGGTAACGCTATTACCAGTGGTTTCACCTTTGCAGGTGATTGAACCTGGGTTCATAGCAACAGCAACTGTGTCGTTAGTGCTAAAGTCAGAGCTTAAGTCAGCTTTGACAGTGTAAGTGACGCCGCCAATTGGTACGGTAATCGTATCAGTGGTGGTGGCAGTCATTTGAACATTGCCGGCAGCTGTGACATCGGTGGTATTGATAGTTGGGTCTAATGGACCGGCAACTACGCTACCGCTTTCGTCGTAAACTGTGACGTTAGTAACATCGCCGACTACCGCTTCGCGGTTAGCTTGGGTGGAAGCAGTGGTGGTGGCAACTTTTAATACCCAACCGATTGAGGTAATATTGAGTTTTTCACCTTTAGCAGTGAATTTCAATTTACCAACAGTCACCTGGGTTTTATTGGAAGCAACGTTAGTTGGGGTAACGGTAGCTGACTCAATGTTCAGGGTACCATTGCCAACTGCGGTGTTAGCTGCATTGTATTGTGGGGTTGAACCGGCACCGGTGGTAGCAAAGGTTGGGGTAATGTAATAACCATAGGTAGTACCTTTGACAACGATGTCAGTTGTCTGGTCGATATCAAATGAGATATCGCGGCCAGAACCGCCAACGATGTCACCTTTGATGTCCAAAGTGACGTTCTTACCTTTATCCAAAAGCATGCTTAAGTTAAAGGTAATCTTTTTATTATCCGGTTTAGCAATAGTGGCTAAAACTTCGCCAGTGTTGGCTTTGATCAATCTCACATTCTGAACATCGGCTAAAGAAGCTGAACCATTTTGAGTAAAGCTAACTTTCTCAATGGTGATTGGTTCGACTGAATTAGCGGCTAATTTAACAGAACTTAAGATATAATCAGTGGTACCAACATTCTGGGTGGAAGCTGACGGATTATCACCGCCATCAGTTACGTCAACAGTACCAATTGTGATGGTGCCATTGGTGGTCTGATAGTTACCAGAAATTGGCAAAGTGCCAATGGTGGTAGCAGTACCTTTCAAAGTAATCGATGATAACTGTAAGATTGGAGTTTCACCAGCATAGATGGCTAATGAACCCATATTACCAGCTAAGATGATTGATTTGGTGGTACCGGCTGGGACAGTGATGTCGTCGTTAACAACTGCTTCATGGGTTGAACCAAAGGTTTTGCTATAAGCATTGATAGCTAAACCAGTAGCAGCGTCCAAAACGTCGACTGAAGAAAAGACGGCGTCATGGGCTAAACCAGCTCTTCTGATGGTCAAAGAATCAACGATTATATCACCATCGGCAGAAGCGGTTAAGTTAACTTTAGTGAAACCATAGCGGGCGGCATTGGAAGTAACAATACCGGCAGCCGGGGTATCAGCAGCCAAGGCAACAGTTAAACTGGTGCCGGTTGAAACTGCGCCACCACCAGCGAGGTTTTTGGCTTCGTTAATGGTAGAATAAGTGGCAGTTTCAGTCGCTACATTGTAGCTTGAAGCGGAACTGACTTCAGCACCGGTGCTTTTGAATTGGCTGAAAATGGCGGCTGGAATCGGGATAATTTTACTTTCCCAATTGCTACCATATAAAGCCGCAGCAACGTCGGCGCTCATTAATTGTCTTAAGACACCGTCACCGGACAAAGCGTAAACTCTGCCATTGACTACATGCCATGGGGTTTCACCATCAACAGCCTGGACTAATTTAACGCCAGCTTTTGGGAAAACGATTTCACCAAAGTTATAGGCATCAAATTCAGTGGCTGATAAGGTTTTAACACCATCAAAGTTGGAGTACCAGGTTGAATAGACTGCGGCGGAAGCAAAAACATGAAGTTTGCTATCGGCACCGAAGTAATAAACAGCCGGACTGCCAGCTTTTTTAACCAAGTCGCCGGAAACAGCAGCTGCACCGACGGTTAATGGCATGGCCAATAAACCAACAGACCATACAATGGTCGTGATGACGACGCTGTAGGTTAATAATTTTTTTAACATTTAATTTTTCCTTTCTTAGCCCATTTAGGTCTTTTTAGTTGGACAAAAGATATTGTTACGCCTAGGCGAACCTAACAACATCAGAGTCGTAGTTAGCGACCATCTAAACCCGATTTCCTTGCTCTCTTAAAGTTCCCGGTTACAGGACCGACCTTTACCTTAAAAAATCAAGGGGATTTAGATCCCAATTACTCTAAAAAGTTAAACGAGCAATACCCAACTTATATTAAACGAGCTGGGGTCAATAAATTATTTAATTATTATTAAATCATCAGACGTGGTGGCTTTGCCGGCTTGGATTTCAACCGTTCCGGTCTGAGCGGAATTTTCGCTGTCAGCACCTTTAACCGTCCCCTCTTTAACTTCCGGCGTCTGATTGGCGCCATCAACTAATTGCTGGGCGGATAAATTAACATCCTGAACCGACTGAGCGGCACCGGCCACTAAATCTTTAACTTCTGAATTTTCCGTGGCTGGCAATTCTTGAATCTTTTTATCTAATGATTTGAATAATTCTTCGGTTTTTGAACTGATCGTCAAAGCCATCTGAACTGTCTGTTCATTTTTAATTTTATCGGAACTGGTTTGTTTGATTGATTGACTGATTTTTGTTAAATGGCTGTTAACTGATGAGACATTATTTTTAAGTTCGGCAACCGCCGCTTTGATTTTTTCTGTCTTTTCTTTCGGTGCCAAATCGGATGAAGAAACTATTTTATTCAATTCTTCCATCCGCTTTTGGGCAAATTCGATTTTCAAAGCAACCTGATCAGCTTCGTTGGTTGTCATGGCAGCATGGGTATTTTCCAAAGCCAATTTCACGTGATACAACGGTTCACCGGGCAAACTGTAAAAAGCGGCATTGATTGTCAGACTGCTGCCCAAAAAAGTCGCCATCATTAAAAGCATGATCACAGCCGGCTCCAATAAGCTTTGACGAAAAATCTGACCGAACAATTGGAAGTAACTGCCAAAACCAACTTTAACCGGGGCGGCATCTTTGGTAATTTGCTGCAACAAAAGAGCCCGGCTCGTACTGACCCATTCGGAGCGGGGTTTGATTTCGGTTCGCAAATTTTTAATTTCTTTAATTAATTTATTTTCCATTTTGATTGGCTAATTCTCTTACGACTTTCAGTGCGCGGTGTAAAATCACCCGAACTGAACCTTTTGACTTATCCAGGATTTTAGCAATCTCACTGATTGATAAATCTTCAAGATAACGCAGGATTAAAATTTCTCGATATTCATCTTTGAGTTTGTGTAAAACTTTTTCAATCCCTTTCATTTCAATTTCCGTATCAACTTTTTCCAGCAAACTCTGCTGATGATCATCTTCAATATTATTTAAAATTTCTTCGTCTCTGACATACTCACGTTTGGCATTTTTGCGGTAATGATCAATGACAATGTTTCTGGCCGAACGGTAGAGTAAAGCTCTTAAATTTTCAACTTGCTCTTCAGATTCGGTGACATACTGCCAAATTTTTAAAAACACTTCGGAAGTCAGGTCCTCGGCATCTTGCCGGCTGGAAACTTTAAAATAAATGAATCTGTATATAGGAGTTACGTACAGATCATATACTTGAGCAAACGCATCCGGATCCTTCTTTTTCAGCTTAATTAATAGCAATTTTTCCTGTAAATTTGGGGTGTTCATTAATAATGACGTAGAAAGTGAATAAATGTTACAGTGGTAGACTCTACTATATCTATTTTTCAGCCTTAAGTCAAATCAAAAACTGATTAATAAGTTTGATTATAAAGTTTAAATGATTGACTAATTATAGCTGATATCTTATACTAAATATAGTATTTTGTCCACCCTATTCTAGACAAATTAACCAAATTTTTATGACTAACGTAATTCGCGTCTCAGTTTCCGAAGCCTCCAGACTTTTTGGGGTTGAGCCTAAAACAATCAGACGAGCGCTTAAAGCGCAACAGCTAAAATACATCGTAGTTTGCGGCCGGTACAAAATTAACTTCTCTTCCCTTTTGGAATGGTCTCAGGGCAGAACCACCGTTAAGAATAAATTAGCAGAACACGGCATTGGCCAATATGTGGATAAGTGGAAAATTAAAAATCGCCTTTATAGCCCAAACCCGGAGATGTTTGACGACAAAAAAGAAAAAACCCTCCCAAAGTAATTATAAAATAAAATCGTTAAGATAACAAAAAAGAGATTGGGCAATCCAATCTCTTTTTTGTTTATTTTTTATTCGGCTAGAGTTCCCAAGGTTACAACTTTTTTAACCGTCTTGCCGTCTGATTGAATAATTTCCAAAGTCACTTTATCGCCCGCTTGATACTGCTGCAATAAATCAGTCAAGCTACTATTTTTAGCAACGGTTTGAGAATCAAGACTGACGATAATATCATTAACTTGCAAACCCGCCAAACCGGCCGGGGTTTTTTCTTTTGGCTTTTGATAAATTAAAGCGCCTCGGCTTAAACCTTTAGTTAAAGACTGATCTAAACCAATGGCGGTTGAAAGGTCAAGATAACTGACACCCAAAGTCGGACGGCTGACAACCCCGCTTCTTAAAACTCCCAAAATCACAAACCGAAATTGATTGATCGGAATTACCGTGGTTAAATTACTTTTTGAATCAACTTCTCTAACCAAACCGACCACTTCCCCACCCAAATTAACCAACGGACTGCCTAAATAACCATCAGCCAAAGCACTGTCGGTTAAAATTGATCGGCTATCAGTATCAGCTGATACTAAATTGGTGCCAGCCAAGTTTGGTTGGTATTTATTATTTTTTATATTTAAAACCGTTACTTCATCAAAATCATTTACGGTTAAAGCTAGTTGACCAGATATTAGCTCAGTTGAATCACCCAAAGTTGCCACGGCTAAATTATTGGCAGTAATTTTTAGAAAAACCACGCCGGTAACCGGATCAATGACGCGATTTTGAATGGTGAAAACTTTTTGGTCATAAACTGCCACCAACTGTTCTTTTTTAACTGAACTCAAGGCTTTGCCATAACTGACCAACCAACCGTCGCTGGTTAAAACAAATCCGTTAGCCTGTAAATCTTTTGGCAAATAAGCCGGATTAGACTGATTTGGGGCTGTGGTTTTTTTCAAATAAATTCCCACCACCGAGGGCGAAACTTTGGTGACTGATTTGTCCACTTCAAAATCCTGCTGAATACCCAAAAACTTTTGAACTTTTTTTAGTTCCGGGATATTAACTAAAAGATTGTTGTTGGTATTGGCTAAACTTTCATTAACATAGCTTTCTTTCCAGGGATCAATATAGACATCAGCCACAATTTGACCGACAATTCCAGCGGTAAAACCAAAAATCATAGAAAGGATTACAACCTGAGAAATAAACTGTTCTTTTTGCTTTTTAAATAAATTCATAATTTTAAAACCATTTAGCCGTAATTAAAATGATTATCAACGATACGACACCAATTAGCAAATACCTTTTCACCACTCTTGCCTCTTTAATGTCAATCAGCCAATTTTGAGCCAGGCCAGTCATTAAATAGTAACTAACCGTAACAATCAAACCGCTGACATAGAAGCTGGTTGGTAAAAAACTCGCTGCCAAAAAAATTTCCGTAATTGCCACGGTAATGGCGGTAATATAAGGATAACCAACCGACCAGGTCGTACCGCTAATCCAAATTAACTGATAATTCAAAATGGCGCTAATGACAAAAAAGCCTAAGGCTAAAACCCAAACTGAAATATTTAAAAAGACAATCAAGCTGAAAAATCCGCAGGCGGTCAAAAAAATGGTAATTAAGTTTAGGTGAGCCGAGATATTTTCCAAAGCGTTTGGCTGGTACTTTGGCCGAAGATGAAACCAAACAAATATCACCTCCAAAAAGACTCCGAGCAAAACCACCAAAACTACTGAAAAAAGCTGTTTGGTAATGGTTCCTTCCAAAAATAATAAAAACAACAGGCCCGAGGAAAAAAGAAATACCGGAGTAATTGAAAAACGTAAAAATTTCTTACTTTTTAACAACCCGGTTAATTGCCAAATGCTGATAATTAGAAGGGTCAGCGCCAAAGGCCCTAACCAATAAATTTGTTTAGGGACCCGAATGATTTCCTCAAGCAAAATCAAAATGGTAAATGATGTCAGCCCGGGCAAAGCCCAATTTAGAAGTTTTATCATTATTTTTTGTTTAGATTGCTAGGACTAAGGCTTGGACTGGAACCAAGATTTAAAGCAGCAAAATCAACCCAACCGATAACATGAATTTTGTTATCCTCAATCGTAAAAGATTGAATTTTAACTTTATCTTTCATTTTTTCGAAATCAACCAAACTGTTGGTTTTAGTTAAACTAGTTGATGATTTAGCCTTATTTTTATTAACCAGATAATGAACGACAAAATTGGCTAACGATCTTGGAACCAAAAGATTGCCCACTTTAAGTTTAGTGACTTTATAGTCAAGGCCTTTGTTATCTTTGGATAAATAAGGTTTGATTTTGATAGTCAGATTAACAGTTATTGGTTTAATTAGCAAGCCGTAGAATTCGATTTGCCCGTCTTCAATTACCGCCTGTAAATTATTGGCAAAAATCGAATTTGGCTGATTAGTCCAATTTCTTTTCAAAACATAAGTAAGCTCTCTTTCCGGAATTAACATAAAAATTAAACCCTCTTGCTGGCTTTTACCGAATTTAAACCCATCCGGATTAAAACTGGCGAGGTCACCAATATCTACCAATCTCGTTGGCTGGGGAATTTTATAAAAAATTTGGGAAAAAACCGGAATTTGATAAATACCGGTTTTGGCCACTGCCACTAAACTTAAAAATAAAAAAACTATAATGCCGACCAGCGAAAAAAGATAAAAGTCCGTTTTCAGACTTAATTTTCTTTTCCTCTTTTGTTTACTGACTGGCTTTTGATTTTCCGAAATGGAATTTTTTAAATCATTAAGTCTGGTCATATTAACGCACAATAATTAAATAATCAGCGGTTTTAGCACTACCTTCTTCCGAACCGGCCAAGCAGGGATTTTGATGATAGTCACGACTTGAAGTCTCGACGGTTTGCACATGCACCGTGGGCACCAAAACGCCATTGCTGGTGCAATTATTATTGGCTAAATAATAATAGTAATAATTGGTATCGCATCTTCGATTGGGATCGGCCGGATCAATTGGTAAACTGGGTAAATATTTTTTAATCTCTGCATCAAATAAACCGTTGCAACCGATCGTACCGTTAAAAGTTTGGTCCGGATATTTGCCGTCATGCTCACCGGCATACATGATTAAGGCCTTGGCATATTGCTGCAAATCGTAAATTCGTTTGGCATCACGGCCCTTAGCTCGGGTATTTTTCATGGCCACCAACCCAATGGTGGAAATTAAAGCAACAATTAAAATTCCAACCATTAATTCAATTAAGGTTAAACCTTTATTTTTCATATTATTCAAGCCAACGGTATTGATTTTTTAATTTTAAAAGGTTGTCTTGGGCGGTTTTAATTTTTACTTGGTCGCTTTCTTTGGTTCCCTGCTCCAGTGAATCCAAAGCAATTACTAAATTTAAATGTAAATCAAGGTATTTTGCCGGCGCTTTTTGGGCCAAAATTTTATCTTTCAAACCCGAATAATCACCGGTTTGCCAATACGGGTCCATAACCGCTTTTAAGGCTACTTCGTATTCACGCTCTAATTTTGGATTTTCCAACTCTGCTTGTAGATTCGCTTTTTGTTGATTTTCATTGATTGATTTTTTTTTACTGCAGCTAAACCCCAGCAAAGGCACCGCTAAAAAAAACAATACCAATAAAAAAATCACTTTTCCGATTCTGGTTTTTACCATAATTTATTTTAAATAAATGAAACTAAAATAAAACTCAAAATGCCAACAATCGCAATGGTTACCAAGGTGGTCAAAGCCGTCATTAAAGCTTCAACGATCTTTTTCTGACTGACCAAATAAATCGGATAGCCAAAAACTAAAATACCGGAAACACCAACACTAAAAACAAACAAAAGCAAAAACAATAAAAAGCCGGAGAAAGGAACGGTTGGCTGAGGCATAACTTGAGATAACACCATCATCATTGCCACAACCAATAAACAATAAGCTGACTCGGCAATCCCGCCCAAAAAACCGAATTTCATAATTTCTGATTCATTGATTTTTTGTTTTCGAAGCATAGTTTTTTATTTTTAGTTTTAATTAGACTTATAATTAAAAACTCATTTGACTTTTTTCCATTTCCATTTCCATCCAAACATTATTATCAGGGTCAAGTCGGTAAGCTTTGAATTTATGAACTTTTTCTGTATCCGAATAGATATATTCAACGGTGGCGGTGCTGCCAATTCTTTTTGAACCAATGGTTCTTTTGTTAATTACCAACGGTTGAGTCGTTCGTTCCAGTTTCATTTGACCAAGCGGCCCTTCAAATTCAACAATTTCAACCGTCCCCGGTCCGGCATCTTCTGGCAAATCTTCGATCCGCTGATCAACCAGTTTGAATTTATCTTTGATTTGACCAATAATTCCTTGCCATTTTTCTTCCGTCATAGAATATTTTTAATAATAAGTACTTAAAGTCTCGCCATTGGCAATCCGATTTTGATAAACTTGTTTATCAATAAATCCTTGTTCATAAAGCCGTTTAATCGAAGACGCCATGGTAATCATCCCTTCACTGCGGCCGGTTTGCATCGCTGAGGCAATATGGGCGATTTTGTCTTCCCGAATCAAATTGGAAATCGCCGGCGTATTAATCATAATTTCTCTGGCAACCAAAACGCCACCGCCTTTTTTGGGTAACATCTGCTGACAAATAACGGCGCGTAAAACCGAAGCTAACTGATATAAAATTTGCTGCTGACGATGGGCTGGAAACATATCAACAATTCTTTCAACGGTTTCGGCGGCAGTATTAGTATGAAGGGTTGAAAGCACCAAGTGACCGGTTTCAGCAGCGGTTAAAGTCGCCGCAATGGTGTCCAAATCGCGCATTTCGCCAACCATAATCACATTTGGATCCTGGCGCAAGGCTCTTTTTAAAGCTTCGGAAAATGAGTGCGTATCTCGGCCCAATTCGCGCTGTTCAATAATACTTTGATCTTCTTTAAAAATAAATTCAACCGGATCTTCAATCGTAATAATATGAGCTTTTCTTTCTCGATTAATTAAATTCAAAAGTACTGCCAAAGTGGTTGATTTACCAGAGCCCGATGGACCAGTGACTAAAATCAAACCCTGATTCAAATGACTGAAATTATACAAAGTCTCATCAAAATAAACTTCGGCCGGCGTCGGAATGGTTTCAGGAATTGCCCGGCACGCCATGCCGATTTTGCCTTCTTGCTGATGTAAATTAACGCGGAAATGACCGCCGCCGATATCCAAAGCAATATCTAATTCTTTATCTTTTTTGTAAATCGGAATATCCTCGGGAATCATGAGCGAAAAAATTGCCGCTTCCAATTCACTGGCGTCCAAAAGATCTTCGGAAATTACTTCCAAATTTCCATCAATTCTTAAAGTCGGCCGGTTACCTGAAACCAAATGAAGATCGGAAGCTTTTCTTTTTATAGCAATTTCAAAATATTCTTGGATATTTTTCATAAATCTCACTTAATTATTTGATTACCTTTGATGATCAAAAAATTATTTAGCTCGGTCAAAATGAAAATAAATTTTCATTTAACTTTTTGGCCAATTAAGTTGCCGCCTGCGGCCTGCCTGCCGATTGGCAGGCGTCAACTAATTACTTCGCTCGGTCAAAATGAAAATAAATTTTCATTTTTCCCTCGCTCGTAATTATAACACAAAACCCTGCTCTTTTAAAAGAAATTGGTGGGCTCTTTTTAAAATGTCCTGACCATTTTGAAAGAATAGCCTTTTTAAAGCTATATCATAATCAAACCAGCCAAAATCAATATGTTCGTCCGAAATGGCTACCGGCTCGGATTCAACTTCCCCCAAAAAGAATATCGCCTTTTTCGAAAAAGTCTGTCTAACACCATCCTGGACTTCCCGGTCAAAATCATAGTCATATTCTTCACGAAAACCATCAATCACTTTGACATTGGTAATACCGGTTTCTTCTTGCAACTCCCGAAGAGCAGTTTCAACCTCGGTTTCTAAGCCTTCCTGACGGCCTTTGGGAAAATTCCAATATTGGCCACCATGATGCAAAAGCAAATAACTGATTGACCTGCCTTGCCTTCTAAAAATCACAAAGCCGATGGTTTTTTCTCTTTCCATATAATTTTTGAAATTTATTTAGAATTTAGTGCTTATGATTTTAAATATTTTCTACCTTTTAATTTTTCCGGAAAATACTCCTGCTCCTCTTGCCAGTCATAATTGGGCGAATATTTATAATCTTTACCGTAATTCAAATCTTGCATTAATTTTGTCGGCGCATTGCGTAAATGTAAAGGCACCGGCTCATCCATGGTATTTTTAACGTCTTGCTGAACTTTACCGTAGGCCTGATAAACTTCAACGGATTTTTTTGAACGGGCCAGATAAACTACACATTGACCTAAAATGATATTACATTCGGGCATACCTAAAAAATGACAGCCTTGATAGCAGGCCACAGCTTGCTCCAAAGCGCGCGGATCAGCCAAACCGATATCTTCAACTGACATGCGAACTAAGCGCCGGGCAACATAAAGCGGATCTTCACCAGCTTCAATCATTCGAGCCATCCAATAAAGCGCCGCGTCGGCATTGCCGCCGCGAACCGATTTGTGCAGCGCTGAAATTATATTGTAATGTTGATCGCCGCCTTTATCATACAAATGGCTTGATTTTTGCAACGACTCTTTAATAATATCTTTGTTTAAAATCACTTTGCCCTGGGAATTGGGTTTAGCTGATTTAACCGCAAATTCCAAAGCGTTTAAAACCACTCTGGCATCACCATTGGCCAAATTAGCCAAATAGCGGCTGGTGTCATCATCAATTTGAATTTTTAGCTCGCCAAAACCGGTTTTAACGGCTCGCTGCAAAATTAATTCCAAATCATGATCGGTTAACTGCTTTAAAACAAAAACCCGGCAGCGCGAAAGTAAAGCCGAGACTACTTCAAAGCTCGGATTTTCTGTGGTCGCGCCAATTAAAGTAATTACGCCTCTTTCAACATAAGGCAATAAACCATCCTGTTGAGCTTTATTCCAACGATGAATCTCGTCGATAAATAAAATCGTGCGTTGGCTATGAAACTTTCGACGGTCTTGAGCGGCTTTGATAATTTCGCGAAATTCTTTGACGCCTGAACTAACCGCTGAAAGCTGAATAAAAACCGACTTGGTCAGCTTGGCAATAATTCTAGCCAAAGTGCTTTTACCCGTGCCCGGCGGCCCCCAAAAAATCATTGAGGGAATTTCGTCTTTTTCAATAGCCTGGCGCAAAAGCTTGCCCTGACCAATAACTTCTTTCTGACCGACAAAATCAGCCAAAACTTCCGGCCGCATCCGGTCGGCTAAAGGCGCATTTTGTTTTATTTCTTTTTCCAATTTTTGATCAAACAAATCCATATTACTTATTTTTCTTTTGCCAAAGCAAATTAAGATAACTTTGACCGGATACGTCTTCGTTTTTGCTCACTCCCAATTTTTCCAAAAGGTTATAAATGGTTTTTAAAGTCTTGTCACTTTTACTGTTCATAATTTCAATTTCAATAAAACTGCCCAAACCTTTAACCAAGTCAAGATCAATATTAATTTTTCCCAAACGATATTTCTCTCTGATTTTATCAACCACCAACCCGCGCGGACAACCTAATTTTTCTAAAATGAATTGACCGATTTTAGCATCGCCCAAAACTGTCTCATATTCTTTGGCTTTAAAATCATCAATTGGTACGTGGTACTCCAAAAAAATTTGCTGTTTGTTTTTTTCTTCTCGAATCCGTAATTTGGGCTGGCCGTTTAAAAAATATTTATCAGAAATCTGATAGTAAGTATCAACCTGATGAACCTGACTCACATATTTGGCACTAAGTTTTTTTAACCGGGTTTTGACCGCTTTTGGATCTAAACACCTTGCTTTAATTTCAACTTCTAGATTCATAATTTTTAAGGCCAAAAATTGCCTATTTTTGTCTAAATAATCAATTAACCAAGTCACACCAATTTATTGGTATTTTGGCTCTTAAATCGCCAAATTTTAACGAATAATGGCACTTCTATTCTACCGCTAAACTACCAATCGGTCAAAAGGCTTCATAACCTTGACAAAATTAATCAAATATGTTATACTGTATTTGTTCCTGGTTTTTGGGCGCATGGTGCGCTCTGGGCTGCGAAACCAGAAAAACCAAAAAGAGGAACAAGAAATGTTCAAAAGACAAACGAAGTTGTTCTTTGCCAAGGCGGCAGTGGTGCTCATCGGTCTAATAATTATGACCGGATTTGGGGTGACTGTAGCTCTCCCCGAAGGTAGCATCGAATCCAGCCGGTTCTTTATGCCGACAGCGCTTGGCCTCATGGGTCTGCTCGTAGTCGGCATGGGACTAACTGGGTATATTATAATCAACGATCCCAATTGTTGATCGCCACCTTTCCCCTCACGCGAGGCCGTTAGACTTGTAGCGCTTTTCCACGAAGCACTGCTTGATTCTAACGGCCTCGAATCATTTTAAACTTGACCCCTCACTTGGTCTCACAACCGGTGTAGTTAAATATAAATACTTCCCAACTTAATTATTGGCCCAAGTGAGGGGTTGATTTTATTTTCTAAAATTACTAGACTATAATATACGGGCTGTAGCCCCGACATTCGTCGGGGTAAACTCCGCTGGCTACCCGCCCGACTGAACGAATCTTGAGTATAGCGCAATCGTTTGAGCGGGACGCGCGTCGTTTGGCCTGCCCGCATTGCTTTCGCTACGGGTTTAAAAAAATCTAAAACTGTTTTAAGTCGGGGTATAGCGCAGCTGGCTAGCGCGCGTCGTTCGGGACGACGAGGTCGCCGGTTCAAATCCGGCTACCCCGACTTAAAACAGTTTTTAAAACCTCAATGCAAAAGCAGGCAGGGACGACGCCTGTCCGCCTTTGGCGGGGGCTAGCGCGCATCGTTCGGCCTGCCCGCCATTGCCATCCATATTCACACCAAATAAAAAATTAGTTGCATAATACTAAAAAGTTTAGATAAATTTTTTAAAAAGGCGATGGCAGGCGGGGACGACGAGGTCGCCGGTTCAAATCCGGCTACCCCGACTTAAAACAGTTTTTAAAACCTCAATGCAAAAGCAGGCAAAATAATACCTGCCCTAAATATCAAAAAAATCGCCAAACAGGCGATTTTTTTGCCTAACCACCTTTGGCGGGGTATAATAGAATATGAGGCTAATTATAAATAATCATAAAACTATGAAACAGCCACTAAAATCAGCAATTTTCGTCCTTTTCTTGGCTCTTTTTTTAGCCCTTCCTTGCGTAGCGTTTGGCAAAAATGACAATGCTAAACAAGGCAATCAGGCTAGTGAAGAACATCGCAGCAAAATTTCAACAATTGTTCAGCAATTAAACGATCTGGCCGATAAGAATAAAAATATTGGGCGAGAGATTAGTCAGGTAGCAAGCGCTGAAGCCACAACAACTGATAAGCAAATAAATCTAATGAAAAAAGTTGAAAATCGCAGCGGGTTTAAAACTTTTTTTCTCGGATCAGATTATAAAAATCTAGGTGATTTGCGCAGTACTATGGTAACAACCAATAATCAAATTAAACATCTAGAAAAAGCTTGGGAGCGTGCGACTAGTACCCCGGAAATTCAAGCCGAACTAAATACTCAAATTATCGCTTTAAAAGACGCTCAGACCAAGATTGAATCCTTCATTAATACTAATGAGAGTAAATTCAGCTTATTTGGCTGGTTGGTAAAATTCTTTAATAAGTAATTGAATAGCCAAAACTTTTTATTCCATAAATCGCTTTAAGTTTATCAAAAAGCGATTTTTGGTACACTTGATTTATAAACATTTAGCTTACCGCTTATTACGACCAGCCCTATTGGTAGACAGCCAGACCAAATCCCTTAATTAGCGAATTATTTTTTTACTGTAACAACTGGCAAAATCTTACGTCTACATTGTGCCACAAGGCAAAAAAATACCCAAAAATACAATTAAATAACAAAAACCAAAGAATAACCAAAAGGCTTAAATAAAATCTGCTTTTTAAAGCCAGATAAGACGAGTCGAGGTGATTCTTTGATGATAACAAATCCCAACAACCTCGGCTAAAAACCGAGTTTTTTAGCGCCTAGTCATTTATATACGACAGCTCTTTGATAAGTAGAAAGGAGGGACTGTCATGAAACCGGAAAAAAGCAATGGTAAAGTTGTAGCCGCAGTCAAAAGGCTCTCGACCCAACGGCAAGAATGGAACCTGATCAGACTCAACACAGTCTACCTGTTTACTCTGATCGTAACGATTGCCACGCTTGTGATGTTTTGGGTCGAATTCCTCGCTCCAGAGTATCACGTCGGGCTGACCCGCTCGTTTGTCTACTATGCCATGCTGACGTTTTATGTAATTTACAAAGAACTCCAGCGCTGGCTTGGTCTGAAAACCGAAAAACGGATCGGCGGCATCTGGGTGTTTATCTGGTGGACGTCAACGATGCTAATGGAAGTAATCAGCTTTGCTTGGCAGAATCAGTGCACCCCGATGTTTGAGCAATATGTCGTTACTGTCGGCGTGACGGTAAACTACATTCTTTCGCAAGTATCAAAAAAAATCCACCAACGACTAGGCAGATAGTTGCGAAAAATTCCCTCGGGAAAGGCTCTTCCTTTCCCCTCTTTTTTTGCCTGTTAACATATTTTCTAATAGTGCTACAATGAGATTAGATAACCATTTGCCTTCCGTTAAGTAAATCCGCCATCGTAAAATTGCTCAGGAGGGCAAAGCCATGTCACACAAAGCCAGCTCGACTCATCTTCGGAGTACCGGTAGATTTCACTCTCTTGGTCACGATGCCAGAAAGAAAATCAGACACTTCATAAAATGGCTTGTCTGCTCTTTTGTCGGGCATCAGTTCCATGGCCTGGTCTGCCACCGCTGTAACGCAGTAGCGGATTCAGTCAAGGATGTTCATTGAGCAAAAGCACCTACCCAATTAGGACAGGTGCTCTTTTTATTTTAGACAAATTTTTTACTTAAACTCTTCTAGCAATTGACTAATATCTTCTTTTTTCACTTCTTGTTTAACCAAAGGCATTTTGGCCAATTGCGGCAGCTGGCTTTCGTAGCTTGGTTTTTCTTCTTGATACAAAATACCAATTGGCAATTTCTCAGTTTCAGCGGCTTTTTGGTAGGCAGTGATTTTATCGGTTGGCTGATAATCGGTTTCTTCGAGCTTATAAACTTTTTGTTTATACTGCTCACGAATATTTTTTTCGTTAAAGATGACACAGGGCTGCAAAATATCAACCAGCGAAAAACCTTTATGTAAAATCGCTTTTTTCAATAATTCTTTAAGGTGAACCACTTCGTCTGAATACCCTTGCGCGACAAAAGTTGCACCGCAGGTAATGGCTGTTTGCAAGCCGTTAAACGGATATTCAATCAAACCGTCCGGCGTTGATTTGGTTTTAGCGCCATGCTCGGAAGTTGGCGAAGACTGGCCAGTAGTTAAACTGTAGCGATGATTATTGTGAATGATGTAAGTGATATCAATATTACCCCGGCAAGTGTGAATAAAATGATTGCCGCCTTCGCCATAACCGCCACCATCGCCAGAAATTGTAATCACTTTTAAATCATGATTGGCTAATTTAACAGCGTAAGCAATCGGCAAAGGCCGGCCATGAAGACTGTGAAAACCGTAAACCTGATGCCAATTGGCGCCGTTGCCGCAGCAGCCGATATCAAAAGACATCACCACTTGATGTGGTTCCAAACCTAATTCCGCCAATGCTTGGCGTAAAGCGGTCCAAATGCCAAAATTGCCGCAACCTGGACACCAAGTTGGCAAAACTGGAGTTAAAAAATCTTTTTCCGTTGCCATATATTGTAGATATTAATTTAATTATTTTAATTTACTGACCAGCTCAATAATTTCTTCGGGAAAAAATTGGGCGCCGTTATATTTATTCAACCGTTGGGTAATTTTAACTCCGACTTGTTCTAGCATATTGGCCAGCTGGCCGTCGTGATTATTTTCAATCACTACGATTTTTTTAACCCCTTTAAGCTGCTTGGTAATTTCAGCTTTATCTAACGGCCAAGCGGCACTAAAATGCAAATAGTTTACTTTGTCTAAAACTTTTAGCGCTTCCAAAACCGGTCCTTTAACCGATCCCCAGCCAAGCAAAGTCAATTTGGCAGTTTTTGGGCCGTAGAGTTTTGGTTTGGGCAAATCTTTAAGCACGCCGGCTAATTTGGCTGCTCGCTTATCAACCATTTTTATTCGGGTCAAAGCGTCAAAACCTTCAATTGTTAAACCGTGCTCTTCATGCTCGTCGCTGTTGGCCAAATAAACTCCACCCTTTTGCCCGGGAATTGCCCGAGGCGAAACTCCGGATTTGGTAAATTGATAACGTTTATAATCAGTCAGTTTGGCTAATTGTTCATCGGACAAAAGCTGACCGCGGTCAATATTAAATTTTTTGGAATCCGGTTGATCAATTGATTGATGACCTTCAGAAATATATTTATCAACCAAAACAAAAACTGGAATCTGCCATTTTTCGGCCAGATTAAAAGCCTGAGTCGTTAGATAGAAAGCTTCCCAAGGGTCGCCAGGCGTTAAAATCACGCGAATAAATTCACCGTGAGCCGCTGTTGCCAAATAAGCCAAATCACTTTGCTCAGTCCAAGTCGGCAACCCAGTAGCCGGTCCCGGCCGTTGCGATTCGATTACAACCACCGGCGTTTCGGTAATTGCTGCCAAAGCCAAAGCTTCAGTCATTAAAGCAAATCCGCCGCCGGAAGTGGCTGTCATTGAACGCACGCCGGCAAAACCAGCACCAATAGCCATATGCATGGCAGAAATTTCGTCTTCCGGATGTTTAACCACCATGCCGGTCAAATGCGCCCAAGAGGCCAACCGTTCCAAAACCGAGGAGGCCGGCGTCATAGGATAGGAAGCAAAAAATTTACAGCCGCAAGCGACAGCCGCCAAAGAAATCGTATCGTTAGCGGTTACAATAATTGATTGATCATTTTTATTTATTGGTTTTAATTTGTAAGGAAATTTATCAACATCAAAATTGGCTTTGGCATATTGATAGCCGAATTTAACCGCAGTGATATTCATCTCAACCACCTCTTGTCCTTTATCGGCAAAAGTATTTTTGATCACTTCGTTTAAAATTTCTAAATCATAACCAAGTAATGCCGCACAAGCGCCCGTCACAATCATATTGCCAGCAATTGGCTTAATTTGGGCTTGAGTGGCGAGTTTTGCCAAAGGCAAAGGATAAGTTTTAACGCCTTTGGTTTCACCCGGCTTAACTTCAAATTTGTCGCTATCATACAAAATCACACCGTCTTTGGTCATATCCGGCAAACAATAATCAAACGCTTCCCGGTTTAAAGCAATCAAAAGCTGGGTGGTTTTATAAATTGCATTAACCGGTTGATCCGAAATACTGACTCGGTAAGTCACCAATCCGCCGCGAATCCGAGACGGATATTCGGAACTGTCAAAAGTGTAAAGCCCTCCCCGAACGCAGGCTTTGGTAAAAATTAAACCGGCCACTTGTTGGCCGCCGCCGGCGATTCCGCCGATTTTGTAGGTAAAAATTTTACTGGGCTTAGTATTTTTTGAGGTTTTCATACTTTGGTATTTTAACACAGGAATAATCAAATTAAAAGGCTGTAATAAAAAATTAAAAAAATAATAAAATAAGAAATTAACTTTAATTTTTTATTTTAATACTGCAAAATCATTTTAGCCTCTCGCGCTTCTTTGAAACGATGGCAAATTACTTTTTCAATGTTGTAACTGCCAAATTTTGGCGCTTCCAAAAACCCATGCATGGCAGCTTCGGCAAACCAACCGCTTTCAATCCAGTCAAAAAGCCATTCATTAACATACTTTGGATTTTCCTGACTGACTGCCGAACCAATTGTTCTCAGCCAGGTTCGATTAAAATCTTCTTGAGAACCAATCGGCGGCGCAATAATAATCGGCACACCCAAACCACAATAAAAACTTAATTCCGACGGTTTGGTCCATAAAATATCAGTTGTCCTCAAGGCGGCATTAAACTTTCTGAAATAACCTTCTTTATTGGCGGAAAAAATAATTTTTACTCCCCGGCCCAATTCACCCGCTAAACCGGCCGAGCGAATCATTTGGCGAAAATATTGGGAAAGGCTGTTGTGAATACCCGCCACCAGAATCATCCTGATGCGCTTGGCCAAAATATCATTTTTCAAACTGGCCAAAGCGGTAACGCCGATTTCTCTTTGGGCGCCGGCGCCGCCAACGGAAAACATCAGAGTCAAAGGATGCTGGCTTTTGGTAGGAAATCTTTTTATGCCTAATTGTTTTTTAATGGTTTCTGAATCTTTATCCCAGTAACTTCGTTTCGGATCTAAATTAACCAAACGTTGAGTTAAATCTTTTTTCAAAATGTCCAGTTTTGAATTACCGATGTTTTCCAAAGGCAAAGGAAAACCGGTTAAATAAATATTTTCCGGCAAAACTCCATAAAGCTTAAGTCGATCCGCTACTCGATAGCTGGGAGCAAAATATTTAATTCGGCTTGAAGCCGGACTTTTGGGCGCCCAGGCCCGATTAATATCAGTGTCGGTTGCCAAACAATAAATTTCCCCCGGATAATTGAAAGTTTCTGCCATGAATGCCGGAATGAAAAAAGTGGAAACAAACGGCAACGGATTTTTGGCCAAAGTGTCAATTAAATGTTTGCCCCAATTTTGTTTTTCAATCATGAAATAAATTTGCGAAACCTGCAAGCTCAATTTTGACAAATCGCGCTTAGGATAAAATTTTGGAATCTCCTGCAAATTATCATAAAACTCCCAGGCCGGCTCGCCAACCACTGGTACATTTTTGAAACGCGACATAAATTCATAAAATTTCCGGCTTTGCCGCCAAATATTTCGGTCGCGACTAGGAATACCCGGGTAACTATTGGCCGTAACAATTTTATTTTTATATGCCAAATACTTCAGCGGGTAAGCTGCCCGTTGATGGCCATAGCCCATGTCAACTGAAACAATCCAAGCTTTGGTTTTGGCTTTTTTGGGACAAATTTTCATACTTTAATTTTAACAAAAAACCGATTTAAATAAAATGTTGCAATTAAAAGTCCCACCGGCACAAAACCGGTTAAAAAAACTTTAAAATCAATCGTCGCCAAACTTTGAGAATACCAGGCAAAGAGGTTTAATTTGTTTAAAACCAAATAAGAGTACCAAGGAAAGACCGTAATTACCGGAAAAACCCAAAAAATAAAAAGTTGAAAATAATTAATCTTTTTTTTCTGTAAAAAAACCAGGGAGAATGCCACCATAATCGGGAAAAAAATCATCAAGGCATCATTTTTGGTCCAAGCGGCAAAAGCCAAAGCCATACCGGAAAAGTAAAAAAATGAATTACCCAAACCAACCAAATAATAAAACAAACAACCAATCACCAATAGCACTAAAATGGCCCAGAATATTTCAACTTGAGCTATGTTAGGCAAAAAATAAATTACCGGTAAATTACTCAGCAGATAAGTAACTAAAAGTTTTAAAGATCGGTCAAAACCGGCCGGCAAAGCGTGATAAAAAACCAAAAGCAACATTAAATAATAAAAAATACTGCCAAAAATTATCGCCGAAATATCCAAACGACCCAAAATCGTGCTAAACCAAATTTTAACCAAAATGTCATTGGGCGGATATTGACCTAAAACCGAATTTAACCAGGCCGGATTAGTTTTGACAACTGACAGTTCTTGCCGATTAAATAATTCGCGAAAAATCAAATTGGCATTGTTGGCTGAGCCAAAACTTTCGTTTTGCCAAATGGCAGAAACCGACCAAAGTAAAGAGGTTAAAATAATAATGGCTAAAATAATTTTTTGCCATTTGGACCAAAGGGAGAAATTGGCAATTTGTTTTTGCCAAAATGGCATAAAATTATTAAACTTGGGCCAAAGAATTTTTCTTTCAAATAAAAATATTACAAATTCCAAACCAAACACTTGACCAATGGCTGAAAAATAAAAAAGCCAGGGGTGCAATTTAAAGCCGCCAAACAGATTGGAGGAAAATAAATCAATCGTGAAAGCGGCCAAACCAAAAATCCACCCGGCAAAAAATTTAAAGCCAAAAGAAAAATTCTTGCTTCGATCAATAACGTAAGCCAAAAGATAGCCCCTGGGCCAAATGATTAAAACCGCCAAAATTAATTTAGCTAAAATAAAAAGCATTGGATTTTACAAAATCAACTTGTCAATTTATTTAAAAATTAAAAGACAAAGATAGCCCTAAAATCGCATGGAAAATCGCGACTAAAACTGTAATTCGCGCCAACCAAACATGAGCTGACAACGGAATTTTTTTGCCTTTCAAAATCATCACCCCTAAAGTGGCGGTAATTAAGATCAATAAAAGAGCACTGATTCCGCCATACATAATTAAGGGTTTACCAAAAATCAAATAAAAAGCAATTGGTTTAATCATAAAGGCTATTTTATTTTATAGTTAATTGTCACTTCAACAATCAATTCTTGACTGCCCTCAGGCACTACCGGACTGGCAGCATTCAGGCTGCCGCCCACGCCGCCTTTGCCATAGGCTGACAAATCAGCCATTGGTGTAACGTTTTCCCACATCCCAACGATTTTACCCAGTCTTACGCCTAAATTGGCGGCAATGATTCCCTTTTTGGCTTGGGCATCGGCAATCGCTTTAAGTCTGGCTTGCTGCTTAAGTTCATTTAGATTTGAAGCTTCAAAACTAACGCCGTTGATTTGATTGGCACCAGCCTGGGTCGCCTGAGAAATCACTTTGGCAATTAGCCCGGAATTATCAACCAGGTTTCTGACTTTAACCGAGATGATCTGATTGGCATTGTAACCGGCAAGTTCCGGATTATTGTCTTTGGAATAATCATACTGCGGGTACAAAGAGTAATTTTGGGTTTGAATGTCAGCTTTGCCAACTCCCGCTTCCTGGATTGCTTGAAAAATTTTAGTCATTTTGTCATTGAGCTGATTTAAAGCTTCGTCGGCTTTGGCGACTTTATCAACTTGAACGCCGATATTAATCGTGGCAATGTCTGGCTGATAACTGACTTTACCCTGACCGGTAATTGGCAGCTGAAATTGTGGATCATTGACAAGGCGATCTCGCAAGATTGAAAATGAGACAACGCCAAAAAGCAAAAGCATGCCTAAAATAACGACTGTTCCCTTAAACCAATGATAGTTAGGGCAACAAATTTCGGATAAATTTTTTTTCATAATTTCCTCCTTTTAAAATTAATAAGATTTATTTTTTATTTTTTAGTTGGGGACAATTACCAATTGAGTAGCCTAAATTCAAATGGTCCGAGTCATCAATTTTTTTTGAGCCCGTCTCACCGTAAAACCGACAAGCCAAACAGGCATTGTCGTATTCTAAAATGTGCGTCGTCGCTACTCTACCTTTTATAGTTTTGTAATAAGAACAAACCTTGTCTGACTCAAACTCAGCGCAATTTTTGAGATTACCCTGGCCGTCTTTCTCAAAAAACTTGCCACTACATTGAGTCAGGTCGGAAGGTACTATCACTTTTTGCTCAATTTTGGCGTTTTCTTTAATCGCCTTTTCCAAATCAGCCTGAGTTTTTTTACCACAGCCTGAGATAACCAAACTAACGCCAACAATAGTTAATAATAATAAAAATTTTGTCTTGGCCATAAAAGAATATTAAGTCTTAACTTTATTATTATACCAAAAAAATAATTACCTGACCATGCCAAACCTAAAAAGAACCTTGCCCAGGCAAGGTTCTTTTTATAAAAAATTCTGATGTTTATAATACGGCTTCTTTAGCGGCTTTAGCAACGCGGAATTTAACAACTGTTTTGGCTGGGATCTGGATTTGTTCACCGGTGGCTGGATTGCGGCCCATTCTGGCTTTTCTTTTGACTTTAACTAATTTGCCAATTCCCGGCACGACAAATTCACCGCTGTTTTTGACTTCTACGTAAGCCAATTCTACCATCTTTTCGAGCAGTAAAGTGACATCTTTTTTGCTTAAATTGGCGCTTTCGGCCAAAGAAGCGAGCAATTGAGATTTGGTCATCTTTGCCATAATTTTGGTTTTCATTAATTATTATTAAATTAGGGTTTTCCCCACCCTTATATTATACACCATTAATAAATATAATAAAATAGGGCTTTTATGATTAGACCAGGATTAAGCCTCTTGTCTGGATTCTTCCAGCTGTTGCCAGTACTGCCGAAAAATTTCTTCTTCCTCAGCCAAAGTATTACTAATTATAAATTTTTCTCCCCCAGCCCGCTTTTGACAATAGTCGTGGAATGCTTCCAGAGTCATTTCGTCAACCACAATTTCGGTTTTTTTATTCCTAAACTCAGGATGAGTAAATAACAAATCAGCCGCTTCCTGATACATTTCCGCTTCTTCGCGACCTTCCCAAAAAACCGGATTAAGGCCTAAAAATTCCGGATCTTTTTCTAAAGACATAAACTAAAGCTTTATTTATATAAATATTAATTATTTTAAACCAATTTTAAAAAAACCACAAATTTTATTAGCCAAATTATCTGAATTAGGCTTTCAGCTCTCTTATCTATTCACCACTCCCCTAGTGACCGGCCCAAAGTAACCAACCGCTGGCGTGATGTTATTAGCCTTTTGAAATTTGATTAAAGCGGCTTTGGTGGCAGAACCAAATTTAGTGGTTTCTTGATTGGGCGAACCAGGTCCGGTTTTGACTAGAACAAAGCCATTATTATTCAAAAATATTTGGAGTTGTCTGACATCTTCGCCGGTTGAACCTAGTTTTAGATCACGCGTAAAATTGTAACTGGTGGTTGGTAATGGCTTAACGATGTTTTCACCGTCAGCATAAGTGATATTATTACTAATTGTTTCAATATTTGACCAATGATATTGATAATAATTAAATGTTTGTTCGTCTATGATTAATCTTTTTTGGTTGTTTTGGATTAAATAGACTTTAGGTGAATTAGCATATTTAATTAGCTTACCTTCAGGTAAAGATGAACTACTACTGACTGAAGTTAGAAGAGATTTGGTGGTAATTTCCACTCGGTTAACCACTAGGCCAGCAAATTTTACTTCCAAGTCATTAATGCCATCTTGGTCTAAATCAACTTGTTTAGTTTCATTTAAGGCCAAGACAACGGTTATCGGGTCTGATTGAAAAACTAAGGTTACTTTCTGGTTTGCCAAATCAAGACTGTTGACCAAAAAACTATGACTTTGATTAGAGTTAGTGCTACTGACTGGGGCGGTAAAATTAGCTTGGGAATTAACGTAAGCCAAAACATTAGTGCCTTGGGTTGTAATATTGCCAATTAAACTAGTCTGGCCTAGACCAATACTGGCGCCATTAGCCCCACTGCCAACAGCTGGGGCGGGGGCTGAACCGCCGCCACCCAAAGTAACACAAGTGCCATTAGTTAAAATGTATCCGCTATTACAGGTGGCTACGCCACAGGTGGGATAGGCGTTGTAGGTTGAGGCATTGGTGATAGCGGGACAAGTCGGTGTATTTTCAGTGGTAAAATTCCAAGTTGTGGTATCCGAAATCCCAGCGTAAGAATTACCATTAACATCATCAAAGGCAGCGGCATCAATTTGAATATAATAACCTGTCTCGTATGAAAAATCTGAAGCAGGATTGATGGTAATACTTGATGTACCAGAGCCAGTAACACTGCCGGAAGTGACATCAATTGCCTCAAAGACAGAATTATCCGAAGTTTTCTTAATAGTTATATTGCCAGAACCTACATAAACCGCATCATCAAAAGTTAAAACAAGATTACCCCCAGAAACCATACCGGTAGAATTATCAGCCGGCGAAAAATTAGCGATAGTCGGTTCACTAACTTGATATACCGTTGAACTTGGATTGGTCCAACCTTGACCGTTGGTAAAGGCTAGGGTTTTCGCGCCGACTGAAGTTGGTGTATAAGTAAAAGTAAAATTTGAGGAGTCTTTGGCTGGCGCTACAGTTACATTGCTGGTGCCATTACTGGTAATTGTCCCACCAGCAGCAACGGCCGTAATGGTACCGTCTGGCACTGTGATAGCAATAGTAGTAGTGCTATCAAAAGCCCCCGAGTTAGCCAAAGTAACAGTAAAATTAGAACTGGCCATATTAGGTAAACCATTGGTTGGCCCACTAGCAGTATAAGCCGTCGTGCTTACATATGGTGCCAAATAATTAGTCATGTTAGTATACCCAACTGGACCAGGGTGATTACCATTCATATCTGGTAAAGTCCAGCCGGAAGTATCAATGTATTTAAGATTAGAACTCCCATTGGCACTTATAGCTGAACGAATATCAACATTTCTCTGTGCCGAATAGCTATTTTGCAATAGTCCCATAACCAAAAAATTAGTTGTTGACAGACCAGTGGTTAAGCTATTAAGCATATTTGTATAAGAAGTGAGAAAAGCGGCACTTGTTCCAATGTCATTAATCCCATAAAGTAAGGTAACATAAGATGGCGCCGGGGTCGCTCCAGTAATGTCAGCGGTCCTAGTATCACCAGAACCTATCACCCTGCTGCCGCCGATCCCACGGTTAATAGGGATAACGTTTAATCTACTGGCGAGGCCATAAAGAAAACTTTCATTAGAAAGACAGATTTGGTTGGCAGCAGTGATACTGTCACCATAGCCACCAATTGAATGACTTAGGCTAGCTGGTTGTGCTCCTAGCGTCCCCCCAACTAGAGCTAAACCATAAACATGGCTATAAGTAGAAACATAGCCTCCGGTACCAATGGAATAAGTATGAGTCTGGCCGTCAAGATTTGAGGCTAAAGTTAAATAACCCCAAGTTGAGGCACCTGAAGGGGTAGACGAAGCAATAACTACCCCATCTTGTTCTAAATACAACGGGGCACTCTTATTATAAATCCAAGCATCAATTTGAGTCGCAGCTGAATTAAAACTGATTTTTTCATCTGACCAATAGGTTTTATAAGTTGTATAAGTAGCATCATAAGTCCAACCGCCAGAAACTAGTAAAGAATTCTGAGTTGAACTATCAACTATATTGTAGATATTACCAATGTCGGTCACTCGGCTAAGAGCTGGCGCCGTACCGTTAACTTCAAAAAGGTGAGCACTATTAAGTGAGCCACCAGAAGAAGTAATTTTAACTCGATGAGCTGTGTCGCTAAGACCACAAAAAAGAGACCACCTCTGTTGCGAACCGACAGAAGTCACAACTGACGTCGAACCATCAACTGTGAAAGTATAAGTAGCCCCGGCACTACTATTAATCGAAAAATTGGCACAAGTACCAGTCATTAAAACATCCAATTGTCCATTTCTAGCACCAAGATTAAAAGTAGTTGATATAGTTGGAACAACTCCGGAAAAAATTATTGCTGAATCAGTAGCATCGAAAGGAGTTAAAGTAATAGCACTACCATTTGTGACCGATTGGCCGGTTTGACCCTGAGGAGTATTACCGCCTCCATCGGTTAAATTGCTAGTAGGTGAAGTAGCTAGATCAACTGTTACCGTACTAGTGCTATTAATAAAAGCTGAGGTGGTAAAAGTTACTGCAGACCCTGATGAAGTTATTGAGGCAGAAGGATAAGTCATTGATCCAACTTTAACAGTAAAACCGGTAATGCCGCTGGCTGGCGATAATGAACCGCTAACACCCCCAATATTAACAGTTATAGTTTTACCATCGGCTGCCAAAGAAGCTGAAGATACGGTCAAATTGGCCGCGGCTGAAACAGTACTTGGCATCAAAAAAATAAAAGCAAAAAATGCCAATAAAATAAATTGAACCTTAATCAAAAAATGAGGCCAAATTAATAGTTTACATTGTCCCCTGTCTTTACAGCTATCCATATTTTAATTTCAGAAACAGACAAATAAGTCAATTATATTATACCCCAACTAAGGACAGGTAGGCAAAAATCGCCCTTAGGGCGATTTTATGTTCTTTATTTACAAGCTATCTGTTTACCACTCCCCTGGTGACCGGCCCAAAGTAACCGACCGCTGGCGTGATATTATTAACCTTTTGAAATTTGATTAAAGCCGCTTTGGTGGCAGGACCAAAGTTAATCGTTTCTTTGCCTTGGGAACCGGCACCGGTTTTGGCAACAATAAAGCCGGTTTGATTTAAAAACTTTTGCAATTCTTTAACGTCATTACCTTTGGCGCCAAGGGTTAAATTTTTCTTAAAAATAAATTTAGTTGATTGGGATAAAGCGGCAGTATCAATATCGTTGGTTATAGGCGATGTTTGAGCCAAAGAAACAACCGTGATTTCTACCCGATTAATGACAACATCAGAAAATATAACTCTAACATCGTTAATTTTATCACCATCAAAATCAATTTGTTGGCTTTCACCTTTTTTCAAAATTATAGTTTGAGGTTTGGAAGAAAAAACTATTGTGACAATATTGTTGGCTAAATTTAAATCAGTGATTTGAAAACTGTGACTGCCTAATTGCCAATTATTTGAACTTTCAGGAGCCGTAAAATTATTTTGATTGGTGATATAAGTCAAAACATTTGTCCCGTCAGCAGTGATTGGACCAACATTAACTATACCGCCAATATTGACGGTCACGCCAACATCATTAATTCCAATACCAATGGCCGGAGCCGGAGCCGGGGCACCGCCGGCTGAGATAACGGTAAAATTGGCACTAAAACTGCCGTCGGCAGTAACATTATTATCGGTTCTGGGATTATCAGTTGAGCCATCAGACCAACTGGTGAAGCGATAGCCGGCATCAGGTACGGCCGTAACCGCTGAACCGTTTGAACCCTGGGCAACAGTCTGAGAAGCGCTGCCGGTAATTGAACCATGGGAATCGGCCGAGTAAGTCAAAGTATAATTGGGCGTTGCTCGAGTCACAGTAAGCGTATAAGTGCCGGTGGTTGTACCATCCGCTGCCGTCACTACGGTACTAATGGTGTTTGAACCATAACTTAATGAAATTGAACCTGAAGCGGCTCCGGAAGTAACGGCTGTGCCATTGACTGTAATAGTTGCATCAGATTGGGTTACTGTCGGTGTCACTGTCACACTGCTGATATTAGAGTCAACGCTGGCAGTATAAGTGGCCGTACTGGAAGCAAATGACGGACTTAAAGTGCCAGAGCTGATAGTCAAATTACTTAAGGTGGCATCGACGCTGGATTCTGACGCAGCAAATGTGAGTTCATTGGAGGCTGAACTTTGATTAAAGTATTCAAATTTTAACCAACCAGCCGAGCGCGCCGTGTTAGAAATTTTTAAATCATCAATTAACCCATCCCAAAAATTACCAGTTCCACTCTGGCTGCCAATAGTTAAGGCAGCGGTTGTAGTGGCTAAATTTCCCGTTACGACTTTGTCTATAACCAAAGTCGTGCCAACGTAATATTTGGCCAATGAACTGTTATAAGTGAAAGCGATATATTCCCATGTTCCGGTTGAAGCAGTGGTGGTTGAATGTTCATCAGCAACCAATCCGCCGGTACTCCAAACACCTAAATAATATTTGCCGTCAATATCCCGGCCGAAATTCCATTGACCGCCTTTTAGAGCCGGATATTGCCATTTATTATTAACATCAGCTTTTACCCAACCTGACACCGTAATCGCTGCCGGATTAAGACCATCGTTGGAAGTGACATTAATGGAGTTAGATGATCCGTTAAATTCACCTGCACTGACAATTTGGGCGGTGGTGGTTGGCGACCAAGTTTGAGTCGCGCTATTATTGGCGCTAGCGGTTGAATCAATCGCCGTCGGATTGGTTCCGGTTTGACCCAAGTGCCAAACGCCGACAAAATTTTGGGAAGCACCTTCTTTCCAGACGCATTGAGAATTAGTAATACTAGTACAATTAGTTAAAGCGCTGGTGCTGGTAGTCCAATCTGAACTGACTGCACCTGAATTACCATAGTAGATATAAATTGTGGTGGCCAAAGGATCTGAAGAACTGTTGACGGTTGGCACTTTGACCCAAAAATTGCCGCTGGCTGATCCGGTCAAAACTGAAAAATTCTCCCGTTCATAGGCAAGCAAATTACCGCTTGAATCGGTAAACCTAAGATCATAGCCATTGGTACCATCGGAAACTCCGGCGCCAATATCCGTATCTCCCGCTATCTTTACCAACAAAGGAAAATTGGTCAATTCCGAATCAACATTGGTTTTGGCAACAGTAATTTCTTTCCGATACTGCCAGCCGGAAAGCCAGCTAGCCTGGGCGGCTACCGGATAATTACTAAAAATAAACAAAGATAAAAAAACTAAGCTGGTAATTTTTATAGAAATTGAAAAAGATTTTTTCATAACCATTGATTGGATTATTTTTCTATATTATAACATTTTTTAAAAAAAATACCAAAAAATCGCTTTTAAAGCGATTTTTTAGACACAGGGGCGGTAGGAATCGAACCCA
>JBAYJS010000004.1:0-42953 GCA_041664985.1 Candidatus Buchananbacteria bacterium
CACCTCGATGTCGGCCCATCGCATCCTGGGGCTGTAGAAGGTCCCAAGGGTTTGGCTGTTCGCCAATTAAAGCGGTACGCGAGCTGGGTTCAGAACGTCGTGAGACAGTTCGGTCTCCTATCCACTGTGGGCGTTGAAATTTGAGGGGTCCCGTCTCTAGTACGAGAGGACCGAGACGGACGAATCTCTAGTGTACCAGCTGTCCTACCAGGGGCACCGCTGGGTAGCTACATTCGGTTTAGATAAGCGCTGAAAGCATCTAAGTGCGAAGCTGTCCCCAAGATTAGATTTCATTATTAGGTTCCCGGGAGACTACCGGGTTGATAGGCGGCAGGTGTAAGGCCAGTAATGGCTTAAGCCGAGCCGTACTAATTACCGATCTATTTAACCACAAGAATTGGGAGCGTTGAATTTTGATTATTGTTTTTCTTTTTTAAATTACCAGAAGCCAAGTGTCCGAAATATTCTGATTTTTGCTTCGGATACTTCCTTTTGGTGGTTTTAGCGAAGGGGTAACACCTGTTCCCATCCCGAACACAGCAGTTAAGCCCTTCAGCGCCGATGATACTCTTATAGGGGAAAGTAGGTCACCGCCAATTTAACATTAAGTCCCGCTTTGTTGCGGGACTTTTTGATTGCTAAAAAACAGAAAATAAAAATCACTGCCAACCTGCCCGGCCTTTTTCGGGTTTAACAAAGAACCTCGGTTTAATCCCTGGTTTTTATTTGCCTTTTTTTGAATTATTAGTTAAGATATAAATCAAATCTTTCAACCGTCGGCAGTCTATCGAAAGGGTATGAAATGAATCCAGAAAAAGGCTTTAAAGTCGAAAAGCTCCAACCGGTTAATCCGGCTGACCCTCGTGGCGCCACCCTCCAGTGGCAGTTTCCACCTGGCTGGGAAATGGCTCAGATTACGAATTACTATAGGCATGCTGGGCAGCAGTTTGGTCAGCACGTCCATCACGGTACTGATCCGTCGAAGAATCCGGAGCTGCTGTTTTTGGCCAAAGGCAGAATGGCAGTAACTCTTGTTGGGTTGGACGGAGTCACTGAAGAAGTGACACTGGAAGAGCACGACACCTTGACCATTTGGCCAGGAGTTAAGCACTCAATGAAAGCTTTGACTGATGTGCTTATCATTGAACCGCGCCGGACTCACTTTGATCCGGAAAGCCCCGATACTGTTCCTTGCTAGCACCCGCAAAAACCCCAGGTTTTTGCCTTTTTTTTGGCCAAAAAACGTTCTTGACTTAGTTTTTTGTATGATATAGTATGATAATATAGGAACTAACAATTATCAATTTACAATTCTCAATCAATTTTTAATGACCTAATTTTCAATTACACATGGCAGGGTTTGAAAATTAAAAATTGCGAAATTTAATGAAAATTGAAAATTATTAAATAAAAATTGACTTAAATATGGATAGAACAAGACTAACAATTACCCTTAAAAAGGACATTCTAAATCAGCTGGATGAATATATTGATGGCTCTCGAATTCGGAACCGATCGCATGCGATTGAATATGTTTTAAGTAAATACTTTGCCCCAAAAATAAAAAAGGCAGTCATTTTGGCCGGTGGTCAGGGTTTGAAAATGCGGCCGTTCACCTATGAAATGCCTAAAGCTATGATTTCCGTCAACGGCCGACCGGTTTTAGATTATATCATTGAAAGTTTGCGCCGCTATGATGTTCGGGAATTAATTATTTCCATTGGTCATCAGGGCAATAAAATCAAACAGTATTTTGGCGATGGTTCAAAATGGGGAGTAAAAATTACTTATTTGGAACAAGGTAGACTGGAAATTGGTACGGCCGCACCTTTGTTGCAAGCGAAAAAATTAATCGGTGATCAACCGTTTTTGGTTTATTATGGCGATGTTTTGGCCACCATTGATTTAAATGATTTAGTTGATTTTCATCTTTCCAATAATGCTTTGGCCACCATGGCTTTAACTTCAGTTAATCGCTCAGCTGATTGGGGCGTGGTTCGCGTTCAGGGCAGCCATGTTTATTCATTTTTGGAAAAACCAGATCAAAGAAAAAACTTATCAAATGTAATTAATGCCGGAATTTATCTTTTTGAACCGGCGATTTTTAATTATTTGACCGAAAATACCAAGCGTTTGGAAAAAGATGTTTTTCCAAAGCTGGTTGAACAAAGAAAGCTTTTTGGTTATATGTTTGCGGGTCAGTGGTTTGATGTTGGCAATCCGGATGTTTATCAACAAGCTGTAAAAGAATGGAAATAGTATGAATAAAGATTTCCAATTGGCAATTGGGTTTGATTTTGGCGGCAGTCATTTAGCCATGGCTTTAGTAAAAAGCGATGGCGCAATTGTTGGCTCAATTAATAAAACCGAAATTAATCCTGCCAATTCGGCTGATTTTATAACCAAGCAATTTCTAGAACTGATAAATAAATGCAAACAGCAGGCAAATAATTTAAATTGTAAAATTATTGGTATTGGTGGCGGTAGTCCCGGTCCGCTTGATTTTAAAACCTTTACTCTGTCTGAAAGTGTTCCCAATCTACCAACTTTGAGAAATTTTAGTTTAGGAAAAATTTTATCTGAAATTTCTGGTTTGCCAGTTTTTGCCAATAATGACGCCAATGTTTTTACTTTAGGTGAAACAATTTATGGCGCTGGTTTAGCTAAAAATGGTAAACCCGGCTCGGTTGTCTTTGGCTGTACTTTGGGTACTGGTTTTGGTACGGGATTAGTGATTAATGGCACCATTTTTAATGGTGCGCACAATTTAGCAATGGAACATGCTTTTTCACCCTATATTACTAATGAAGTAATTGAAACAGAAATTAGTACTAAGGCGATTATGAATAATTACGCTAAGCTAAAAAACGAGAATCTAAACACAATTGAAATTGCCAAAAAAGCTTACGCTAAAGAAAAGGAGGCCGTTGCAGTTTGGCAGCGCTTTGGCAACGCTTTGGGCTATGCTTTGGCCTGGATAACAAATTCAATTGATCCAGAAATAATTGTTATTGGTGGTGGTCTGTCAAAAGTTTATGATTTATTTTTCGATTCAATGATTGAAACAATATTAAAATTTCGGCCGATTGAAAAATCAGATTTAAAAATTGAAGTTAGTAAATTAAACGAGCAAGCCATTATTAAAGGTGGCGCTTATTTAGTATTTAATAATTATAAATAATTTATGAACCAAGAAGTAGAAATAAAAAAATTGCTTTTGCCCAAAAAAGCGGAAGTAAAAAGGAAAGCGGCGGGGTACCTAAAACATGATTATTTGGTGCCAGCTGGCCCTTATCAAGAGCAATGGGATTGGGACGCATTTTTTGTTGGCATGAGTTTAGCCTCCGACATCCCTTCCGAAGCGATTTTTTTGAAAAATTGGGCTTTGAATTATTTCGAGCATACCCGATCAAACGGTTTTGTGCCGGGACTTTTAACTCCGGACGGAATTGATCGGCGCTTGAAACACATTAAACCTTTTTTAGCCCAAGGCTCTTATTTTGCCAGTCGATTTTTAAACGATTACAATTGGCTTAAACCTAATTTACCAAAATTAAAAAAAGTTGTTGAGTATCGCGCCACTAAATGCGTTGATAAAAAAGGTAAGGTTTTGGCTTGTTGGCAAAACGGAATGGAATCAGGCGCGGACAATAACGTGGCAATTTTGGATTTTCGTGACGGCAGTGTGGCTGGGGTGGACTTGAATACATTTTTGTATCGTGAATATTTGGCGTTGGCAAAAATTGCCGGTCACCTCAAATTAGCCAGGAGTCAAAAAGAATATCAGGCCAAAGCCCAAAAACTTAAAGCCGCTATTTTAAATAAACTTTGGGATAAAAAAGACAGTGTTTTTTATAATCTTGATACCCAGACAGGCAAATTGATCAAGCGGGTTGGTTATTCCAGTATTATTCCTTTGTGGGAAGGTTTGGCACCGCAAAAAGAGGGAAGAAAATCAATTGAAAAATATCTTTTAAATCCGAAAAAACTCTGGTCGCGCCACGGTGTTCGCTCGCTTTCAGCCGATGACTCAGAATACAACAACACCAATATTATTAAACCATTCTCCAATTGGCAGGGACCGGTTTGGCCATTGGTTAATTATTTTGCCATGCATGCTTTACTTAATTATGGTTTTAAAAAAGAAGCCAATCAGTTGGCGGCTAAAGTTACCAGAATTGTTTTGGCTGATTTGAAAAAAACCGGTGGCATGCATGAAAATTATCACGCTGAGACCGGTAAACCATTGGCAGCGCCAAATTTTGTCAGTTGGAATCTATTGGTGGCTCAAATGAATGATCAGGCCAAGTCGGGATTTAATCCATTCAAAATAAATTAGTTCTTTACAAAAAAGTGTAACCCAGCAAGGTTTTTTATCCAAAAAGCTTTACTGGGTTACATTGGAAAACAGTAGATTGGAATCTACTCGGTCATAGTAAAAGGCAGAAGCTTAGGATATAAGGAGGAAGTACTCATGAACTCAGCAGGAGCAGAAGAAGTAAGAAAACCACCGATCGGTGACGATGAGTTCAAAAGAACTCTCGGAATGGATCACGACCGCTGCAATGGCGCGTACGAAGTTGAACTTCCAGAAACTGGAGAATTGCAGCGCCGGTTTGCGGCCAATTACCTTGAGCCGGGCGGCGGTGAATATGACGTGCCCAGCGAGGCACTGGAAGCGGCTAATCGCGAGATGACTCTGGCGACACCCCGCATCAAACAATTCCTCGGTGACAGACGCTTGGTAATGGTTGTGCCAATGCGCGAGAATGGTGATGTCACCAGACCGCTACTGAGCACAGTCACGAAATTGATGCCGTCAGATTGCATCACAATCGTCAACCACGACAGCGATGACGATGCGCTTCAGGGCGTCATGCGTTTTTCGGGCGTGCACCTACCGTACTGGAAGGATCTGCTGGACACGATTGATTGGCTGAGACTTTTGCCGATTCTTAATCTGACCAAGCGGCCGGAAGGTTTTGGCAAAGGCTTGTCGGTTTTGGCCGGTTATTTGCATCGGTATTTTCTGGCCCAAATCCACGGTGCCCCGCAGTGGTTGTGTCAGCATGATGCGGAAATTCAGCAGTACGAGCGCTATCGGGCGCTGGAATTCCTGGTCTGGGGCTTGCTGGAACGGCCGGATGCGCAGTACGCCAAAATGGCCAAGTTTGGTCGGACCAACGAGCGTTGTATGCTTGCCCGGACTTTGCTAAACGTTTTGGCGCAAAGCAACGCCCTTTCTGACCCAATCAGGCAGCGTTGCAGCGACATGTTCTACCGGTTGGTGCCGGACAAGTGGATGCTCACCGGTGAATTCGTGATGAGTTGGGAACTGGCGATGACGCGGCCTTTTGCCTCCGGATACCTGGAGGAGACTCTGACGGCGATGTTTGCCCAAGATAAAAGCGCTCAAAACGGTCGCACGGCAATTTGCGTTGCGAATCCCAATTCGCGCCTGGATGCTGCCAACGACGACGGCAAAGAAGCCAAGATGCAGCAGGAAATATCCGCTTTTGTTTTGCGGATGGCTCTGTCGGCGCCGCCGGTTGATCAGTGGACGGTTGACACCATCGCCGATTTGAATCGCGAAGTAATGTCGCAGCCCAACATGTTTGGCTGGATTCCAAGCAACGATCATTCGGTCGTGGCCGAAGTTTTGCCGGCCAACCGGATCATTCCAAGTATCCAGATGCTTGTCGACGGGGGATTTGTCGACACAAAAGCTGGCCTGCAGCTCGTTTCCGCTTGACCATACCGCGTTCTTTGCAGTTACGGCTACTCATTTTGAGCAGCCGTATTTTTTTATTAATTTTTGACACATTTTTTATTAATATTTAGCTAAATTTAGCCATTTTAATAGTTTATCCACAGTTTTTGTAGAAAAAAAGTTGACAACATCTGCCACAGAGGTATAATGTTTTTATTCAATATGATTGAAAAAACCCTCAAAAAAATTGGCTTAAGTGACAAAGAAGCCAAAATTTATATCGCTTGCCTGAAGTTAGGTCCAAGTCCGGTTCGAAAAATCGCTGACGAATCGGGGATTAATCGCGGGACGGTTTATGATATTTTAAAAGCTTTAATTGAACTAGGTTTAATCAGTTATTATCATCAAGACAAACACCAATATTTTATTGCCGAAGATCCGGCCAAATTAACCGAAGTGATTGATCAAAAACAATCGCAGCTAGAAAAAATGAGAGGGGAGCTTGGTGAAGTTATCCCGCAGTTAAAATCAATTTTTGATAATGCCGGCAATAAACCAATTGTAAAATTTTATGATGGTGACAATGGTATTAAAATGATTTTGCAAGATGTCATTAGCTGTTGTCAAATTGATTCAAACAAAGAGTATTATGTTTATTCTTCGTCAACAATCAAAAAATATATTTATCAGGCTTACCCCGAATTTTCCAAAGACCGAATTAAAGCCGGTGTCTCGGTTAAAGTTATTTCTATTGGTCCGGGCGGTCAAACTCAAGGACTGGACTCCAGAAAGTGGTTAACTAAAAAAGAAAGTGCGCCAACTTACACTTTGATTTATGCGGGTAAAGTGGCGATGATTTCGGTTGATCATCATAATCGGCCTATCGGCGTTATAATTCAAGATTTTAATATTTATCAAACTCAAAAAATTCTTTTTGAGTTTACTTGGGAGAAAATATAATATGTGTGGGATTGTTGGTTATATTGGTAATAAGCAATCAAGTCCGATTTTGGTTGACGGTTTGAAACGCTTGGAATATCGCGGTTACGATTCGGCCGGCGTAGCAATTTGGGATGGTCAAAAAATTAATTCGGTGAAAGTCAAAGGAAAAATTTCACAATTATCAGACACGATCAAAGATAAAAATTTATCCGGCAATGTTGGCATTGCCCATACCCGTTGGGCCACTCACGGCATACCGTCAGAAGCCAATGCCCATCCGCATTTTGATTGCCACCAAAAAATTGCCGTGGTTCATAATGGTATTATTGAAAATTTTTCAACTCTTAAAAAAGTTTTGGAATCTGAAGGTCATAAATTTACTTCTCAAACCGATTCGGAAGTTTTGGCGCATTTGATTGAAAAATATAAACCCGCCAGGAATTTAACCGAAGCGGTAACTTTGGCTTTAAAACAAGTCGAGGGTACTTATGGTTTAGTGGTGCTGTGTGCTGACGAGCCAAATGTTTTAGTAGTTGCCAAAAAAGGCAGTCCTTTAGTTATCGGTGTCGGTAAAGGTGAATATTTAATCGCTTCGGACGCTTCGGCAATTATTGCCAGCACCAAACATGTAATTTATTTGGATGACAATGAAATTGCCACGATTACCGAAAACAGTCATCAGGTCAGCAATTTAATTGGTAATAATGGCGTAGAAAAAAAAGTGGAAGAAATCAATTGGGACCTAAGTCAGATTGAAAAAGGCGGTTTTGAAACTTTTATGCTTAAAGAAATTTTTGAGCAGCCCGAAAGTATCATGAATGCTTTGCGCGGTCGGATAATTTTGGAAGAAGGCAAAGTGAAAATGGGCGGCTTGGATGAAGTCGAGGGCCGATTGAATAATATTTCGCGAATTATTATTGCTGCCTGTGGCACTTCTTGGCATGCCGGGTTGGTTGGTGAATTTTTAATTGAGGAACTGGCCAAAATTCCGGTTGAAGTTGAATACGCTTCTGAATTTCGCTATCGCAAACCAGTAATTGGGCCGGATTGCTTGGTTGTCGTTATTTCTCAGTCGGGTGAAACGGCTGATACTTTAGCCGCTTTACAGCTAGCCAAAGATAACGGCGCTTTAACTTTTGGCATTTGTAATGTTGTTGGTTCGTCAATTGCCAGATATGTTGATGCCGGTTGCTATTTGCATGCCGGACCAGAAATTGGCGTGGCTTCAACTAAAGCTTTTACTTCTCAATTAAGCATGCTGACTTTATTGGCGGTTTATCTTGGTAATTTGAAAAAAACAATCACTCAAGAAAAAGCCAAAGAAATTTTAACCAATCTGCTTAAAATCCCAGAGATTGTTAAGGGTTTGCTGAATAAAAATGAAGAAATTCTAAAATTAGCCAAAGATTTTTATTTGGCTAAAAACTTTTTATATTTAGGTCGCGGTTACAATTTTCCGGTCGCTTTGGAAGGCGCTTTAAAGCTGAAAGAAATTTCTTATATTCACGCTGAAGGTTATCCGGCCGCGGAAATGAAACACGGACCGATTGCTTTGATTGATAAAGACATGCCGGTGGTTTTTATTGCCAATAAAGATAATACTTACGACAAAGTGGTTTCTAATATTTTGGAAGTTAAAGCGCGGGGCGGTGTTGTCATTGCCTTGGCTTCGGAAGGGGACACTCAGTTGTCTGATATGGTTGAGGAAGTTATTTATGTGCCAAAAACTTTGGACATTTTAACGCCGATTTTAAACACCATTCCTTTGCAGCTTTTGGCTTATCACATCGCCCGGCTTAAAGGTTGTGACGTTGATAAGCCAAGAAATTTGGCCAAAAGTGTAACCGTGGAATAGTGAGATGAGAGGCGAGGCTTCCATGCCTTGCCGGATTTTTGGCTAGATCTGTCTATTGGTAGATAAATAAGATAAGTAAATTAATATTAGTTAAATAAATATGGTTGATTTAAAAAAATTGCAAAAAAACATATACGATAATAAAGTGGCAAAGGGTTTTAATGTTACTGATGTAAATTTTGAATTTGGCTTGACTTATGGTGAGTTAGCTGAAGCCTTTAGTGCTTATCGAAAAAAACTACCTGACCTGGGCGAAGAGTTGGCTGACGTGGTGATATATCTTCTAGGTTTGGCAGCAATTTTGAATATTGATCTTGAAGCTGAAATTTTAAAGAAAGTTGAGAAAAATAAAAAACGCGAATATGAAAAAATAAACGGCGCAAATATTCGCATAAAAGATGAAGAAATTTTATAACATTGTCATTCTGAGCGAAGCGAAGAATCCCTACTAGGAGATTCTTCGGCCTACGGCCTCAGAATGACAAATAAAAAATCTATGAAAATAATTTTATTTGAGGACAACCAAGTAAAAAATCTTTATCCAATTACTCTGACTCGGCCGAGTTTTGGGATTTTGTGTGGTGGAATAACTTTATTTGACCTGGTTAAAAAAGAATTTCCTGACAGTCAAATTGGTCTAATTGTTCGTGATTATTTAATTCAATCAGTTGAGCAAAAGTATAAGCCAACAAATCAGACTGATAACAAAATTTTGTTTTTAAACGCCAGAATTGTTCCGAGTTTTGAAGTAATTAAAAAGCTAAGCAAGAAATTAATCGGTAAAAGCCAAGTTATTAAGCACCAAAAACAAATTATTGGCGCTTATTTGGATTTAAAAGAACTTGGCTTGGCAGCGGCAAAAATTGATCAATTAAAACAAGCAGACGTTGAAAAATTTTTAGCCGGTTTAAAATTAAAAAATATTGAAATTGATTTGCCGATTTTTGATCAGCCTTGGCAGGTGGTAACTTACAATGAAGAAATTTTAAACGCCAATTTGAATGAATTAAAAAATGATTATTATGAAAAACAGCCCGGTGTGTTTGTTGGCAAAAATGTTAAACTGCCAAAAGAAATTGTTTTAAACTCCAGTCACGGTTTAATTGTCATTGGTAGCAATACCGAGGTTTTGCCGTTTTGCCATTTGGTCGGGCCGCTTTATCTTGGTAATAATTGTTTGGTCCGTGAATTTACTGTTTTAAAATACAGTTGCTGTTTTGGTGATGTTTGCAAAGTGGCCGGAGAAATTGAAGCTTCGGTCATGCAAGGTTTTACCAATAAAAATCATTACGGATTTTTAGGCTACAGTTATTTGGGGGAGTGGGTTAATTTGGGCGCCGGAACCGTTACTTCAAATCTAAAAAATAATTATAGTTCAATCAGAATGTCAGGCGTTGATACTAGCTGTCAATTTTTGGGCAGCATTTTTGGCGATTATTCCCGAACGGCCGTTAATTCAACAATTTACACTGGCAAAGTCATTGGCGTTAATTGCCATTTGTACGGTACGATTACAACTGACGTGCCGTCATTTACCAATTATGCCAAGGATTTCAATTGTGTAGTTGAATTCAGTTTGGACAAATCAATTGATTTGCAAAAAATTGTTTTTGCCCGACGAGGGAAAAGCCAGACCAAAACCGATATTGATTTATTAAAAAAAGTTTTTGAGCTGACAACTACCGACCGAAAATTAAACAAAATTAAAAAAGGTAAAATTTTATTTAGATAAACAGTAAAAAGTTAATTTTATGGAAGATAAAATTCAAATTGTGGTTTTGGCCGCCGGCTTTGGCAAAAGAATGAATAATCATGATTTGCCTAAAGTTTTAATCCCGTTTAAAGGTAAACCAATAATTTCACATTTACTTTTAGCCATTAAAGAATCCGGCGTTGGCCAAAAACCGGTTATTGTTATCGGCCAAAAATCAGAAATGATTAAATCCGCTTTAGGTCCGGATTATACTTACGTTTTTCAGGCCGAACAATTAGGCACCGGCCATGCGGTTTCTGTCACCAAATCAGAGCTGGAAGGCAAAGCTGAAAACATTATGATTTTGTATGGTGATCATCCCTTGGTGTCGTCTTTGATGATAAAAAAATTAGCCGCGGCTCATCTGGCTAATCAAAAAGTTTTGACTATGGCAACGGTAAAAGTGCCTGATTTTTCCGATTGGCGCCAAAGTTTTTATGATTTTGGCAGAATTTTTCGCGGGGACAATAAATTGGTTTGCCAGATTATTGAAAAAAGAGATGCGACCCAAGAGCAAAAAGAAATTAAAGAAGTTAATCCTGGTTATTATTGTTTTCAAGCCGATTGGCTTTGGTCTAATTTAGACAAGCTAAAAAATGATAATAGCCAAAAAGAATATTATTTGACCGATTTGGTTGGTTTAGCTTGCCAGCAAGGAAAAGAAATTGCTACGGTTGAAATTGAACCTAAAGAAGCGCTGGGCGTAAATACGGCCGAACAATTGGCTTTAGTCGAAAAAATGATTAATTAAAATGCGTTACATTGCCGACTTACATATTCATTCAAAATATTCTCGGGCCTGTTCAAAAGACTTGGATATTCCTCATATTTTTCAATGGGCAAAAATTAAGGGAATTGATATTGTCGGCACCGGTGACTTTACGCATCCGGGTTGGTTAAAACATTTAAAAGAGAATTTAGTACCGGCAGCATCCGGTCTTTTTAAATTTAAAGATGATCCAACGTCAGTTTTTTTTATGCTGACAGCCGAGCTCAGCTGTATTTATTCTCAAGGCGGTAAATGTA
Source organism: Candidatus Buchananbacteria bacterium (assembly GCA_041664985.1). Lineage (GTDB taxonomy): Bacteria > Patescibacteriota > Patescibacteriia > Buchananbacterales > UBA6539 > JBAYJS01. The sequence goes on from JBAYJS010000004.1 coordinate 11,287, forward strand.
GGCGAATTCATCTTTGTATTTTGGCGCCGGATTTTTTGACAGTTGATAAAATTATTGCCGCTTTATTGAAGCGAAAAGTGAATCTTTCTGCTGACGGTCGGCCGATTATGGGGCTTTCAGCTCAAGAGGTGGCAAAAATTGTTTTTGATATCAATCCTTTGGCCATGGTTATTCCGGCACACGCTTGGACACCTTGGTTTTCGGTTTTTGGTTCGCACTCCGGTTTTAATACTTTGGAAGAATGTTTTGGCGAAATGACCAAATATATTTATTCCATTGAAACCGGACTCTCTTCTGATCCGCCGATGAATTGGCGGCTTTCGGCGCTAGATAAAATTACTTTGATTTCTAACTCCGATGCTCATTCACCGGCCAACCTTGGTCGGGAAGCTAATGTTTTTGAAATTGCCGAAACAGAAGTTAGCTTTAATGAAATTTGTCGGATTATTAAAGAAAAAGATCAAAAAAGATTTTTATACACGATTGAATTTTTTCCCGAAGAAGGTAAATATCATTGGGATGGCCATCGTGATTGCCAAGTCCAATTTAAGCCAGCTCAAACCCAAAAAAATAAAGGCCTTTGCCCGGTTTGCAAAAAACCTTTGACCATTGGAGTGGTTAATCAAGTGGAAAAATTAGCTGATCGACCCGAAGGATTTACGCCCAAAACCATTGGTTTTAAGAGTTTGGTGCCCTTGCCAGAAATTATCGCTAGTGTGGTTGGGGTTGGCAAAAGCAGCAAAAAAGTCACAGCCATTTATCAAGACTTAATTGCCAAAGGCGGCAATGAATTCAAAATTTTGCTTGATTTATCAGCTTCGGAGTTAGAAAAAATAACAACTCCAGACATAGTTTTAGCGATTAATAATGTGCGCAGTGGCCAGGTTGAAATTTCAGCCGGTTACGATGGTGTCTATGGCGTGGTTAAAGTTTTAAAAGAGGGTAGTATTATTAAACCCAAGCAAAAAAGTTTGTTTTAAAATTATAATAAAATAAAAATCCCAGAATTTCTGGGATTTTTATTTTGAAATCTATTTTTTATCTTTTTTTCTTTTTAGCAACTTTCTTTTTTGCTTTTTTGACTACTTTTCTTTTAGCAACCTTTTTTTTGGTTACTTTCTTTTTTGCTACTTTTTTCTTAGCCATGTTGTTCACCCCCTTTCGCTCGCTTGGAGCGTAAAAAAATTTATTTACTCTAATCTAATTATAGTCTATTTTTGCAAGCTAAACAATAAAAAATAAAAAAAACTGTGGATAAGTCAAAATATTTATTTTATAAATTTTTTGAAAACAAAAAACACTTTTTTTAAAAAAGTGTTTTTTGGTGGACTCAGAGTGTTTTATTTAGAGTTGATTTATTAATTTTCTTTTAAAATTTCTAAAACCAGGTCGCGCAATTTTTCAAACTTTACGTAGCCAGCTTTTTTATTAAAATGACCAGCATTTGGTATAAATGAAAGTCCAATGCCGAAATTTTTTGCCAGCTCTTTTCCATTTTCTAATCCAACATAGGGGTCATTGTCTGATTGAAAAACTACAAAGTTTTCTGCTTTATTTTTAATCTCAGCCCAATCAAAGTTAAAACCACTAAAGCTATTATCTCGGTCATAATTTGCAATCGGATAGATGCCAATCGGTGTTCCAATAAAAAAAGCCGCTTTGATTGGATGTGCTAATTTTTCCAAGACTCTTAAGGCAAAAATTCCACCCAAACTGTGGCCTATTATAATTGTATTTTGGTTTATATGCTGCTGGTAATTTTTTAAAACATCAAACCACTCGGCTATTTTTGCCGGGATTAACGGCGGTGAAGGAAATTGTGGCACAAATACTTTATATCCCTTCTGCTCCAATTCCTGCTTCATCCAAGGAAACCAGTTCTCTTGGGGATAGCCCTCTGTACCGTGAAAAATGAAAAGGTTTGATTTAGTGTTTTCGATTTTATGCATGTTTTTTTATCTTGGATACAAGTATTTCTAATCCTTCATCCAAAAGTTCCTGAGGTATATTAATAGGGGGCATAATTTGCATATTCTCTTGGCTTCCGACTACGACATGTAGCCCGTCGGCAAAAGCTGCCCTTTGAACCAGCTCACAAGTTTTAGCATCACGAAACTGAAGACCTATCTCCATTCCCATTCCGCGTACACCAACCACGGCGCCACCAATACAAGTTTTAAGTTTTTCTATAATATAGGCACCCTTCTTGTTTGCCATCTCCCAAGTCTTATCGCGCTGATGGATTTGTAAAGTTTTAAGAGCTGCTGCACATGCAACAGGAGTCCAACCAAAAGTAGATATTAAAACCGCGTCGGCAAAAGCAGGCTCAAAAATCTCTGACCTTCCTACTGCTGTTCCGATGGCGGCGGCACCGTTGGAAATACCTTTAGCAAACACAATTATGTCTGGTACTACATTTTTGTGATATATACCAAAAAGTTCTCCTGTTCGCGAAAAACCTGTACCAACTTCATCAACAATAAGAAGTGTGCCGTATTTTTTCGTAAGTTCTCGTATCTTGCCCAAAAAATTAGGATAGGCAATTAGAGTAGAGCCCCAACCAGTTACTATCCCAGGCTCCGTAACAACGGCTGCGACATCCTTTTCTAAAAGTAAGTTTTCAAAATTCACTAAAAACTTTTCAAAGCCTTTTTGTCCGATACTTTCGTCTGGAAAACTTATAGGAGCTATTTCTGGCACAAGTGGAGTAAATTTTTCGTGTTTATGACCTGGAGCTCCAAGCGCTAGGGAGGCAAAAAGTTGTCCGTGATAATGGTCATTAAAACCAATAATTTTTTTCCTATTCGTATATGTTCGCGCTATTTTTATTGATGCTTCAATAGCTTCGGTTCCGCCAGTTGCCTTCACACAGGCATCTAATTCTTTCGGGAGTGCAGCAGTTAGAGCAGTAGCATATTTTTCCTGGATGGGGTCTGAACCCCAAAGAAGCCCTTGGACGTTTTTCTTTATTTGTTGAATCATCGCGTCGTTTATCTCTGCATTATTCCAACCAAGATTAATTACATTCCAACCCGAACTAAAATCAATGTATCTCTTACCATTTTTATCCCAAATTAAGGAACCCTCTGCTCGCGAGAGAGGCAGATACTCATATTTTCCTTTGAAATCTCTATATACGATGCTGTTTTCTATCATAAAATTATTTTTTATTTTGATTTGAACTTTGTTTTATAAAATTCTGGATGTCTTCAATATAAATACGCCGCCTTCTGCTAATTTATATTCAGAGTCCCGAAAATTTAGAATGGACCTGAAGGGACTTTCCGCCAAGGGCGGATCCGCTCTTTAATATTAATTATGGTAGCGGAGAACCAAATTTTAGTTATATTGTCCCGACAAACTTTTGGACCCGAGCGGATTCCCCGCCAGAGGCGGGTGCGCCTTTTCATACTAATTGATGTGGCGCAGAACCGTACTTTAATTACATTGTTTTTCCGAAAATTTAGAATGGACCTGAAGGGACTTGAACCCTTGACCCCCACATTGCAAATGTGGTGCTCTAGCCAACTGAGCTACAGGCCCATTCTAAATTTTCGAGGATCCCGACTTATTTGATTTATATAATTAATAAAGTGCGTCGGGACAAATGTGGTGCCCCGGCCTCCGCCAAAGGCGGATGCGCCTTGGGCGCAAACCAAACTACGAGCCCCAATTATTTACCAAAGGTTGGCATGAAAAGTCTGACAACAAAAGTGATAACGCCACCAATTAAATTTGTCATGATCAAAAAACCGATAACGCTGGTTAATATTCCGATTAATTTATAAGCTAATCGGCTGCCGCCTTCAGTACCTAAGTATTTATCCGCTGAAGGGATTGAACCAAAATTTTCATACATCCATTCGGCTTTGATGGTAATTACCGCACCAACAGCGGCAATGGCTAAGCCTAAAACAATTTTTCCAAACATAATTATTTTTATTTTTTAATGTTTAAAAATATTTTTTTGGTGGGCAACATAGGAATCTCCGTCAAAGGCGGATCCGCCCTTTATGTAAATTTAAGGTGGCGGAGGATGTAATGTAAACCTGCCTGCCGGCAGGTAGGCGAGGCGCTCTCCGCCAGCTTTGTTTTGTGATTTTTTTGGTGGGCAACATAGGAATCGGACCTATGACCTCCTCGGTGTAAACGAGGCGCTCTAACCAACTGAGCTAGTTGCCCATATTTTAAGGAGTAAATTTTTTTGGTGCGGACGAGAGGACTCCCCGCCAGAAGGCGGGTGCGCCTTTGGCGCAGAACTCTGTATTGATTTATTTTTTTTGGTGCCGAAGGGGAGACTCGAACTCCCAAGGGATTGCTCCCGCTACCACCTCAAGGTAGTGCGTCTACCAAATTTCGCCACTTCGGCATTCAGCACAGATGGGCGAGGCACAATACCAACTTGCCCCGCCCTAAGCCTTTAATTAAACTTCATTTTTAAAGAAGGTTAGCTACGCGTTTCCAAAATCATAAATTAGATGTCTCAAACGCTTATTTGGGCTTAGGGCGGGGTTTGGCCACGTCCGCTTAAGTGTGATAACAGACAAATACTTTACTAAAAAAGTCGCACATCCGCCCTTGGCTAAGAGCGGGCGGCGACTTTTTGTAAAAAATGATTTTAAGGTTAAAATCGTTTTAGACTTACAACTTTGATCTGCTAGCGGGGATTATTTTTTTTCGATTTTTTTCTCTTTCAACCTTTTTTTGTAACCGCGAAGATAATATAATTTGGCTTTGCCAACTTTAGCTTGTTTTACCGGTTCAACCTTAATGATATTTGGTGAGTGCAAAGGAAATATTTTTTCCACGCCGATGCCCTCAGAAATTTTTCTGACAGTAATGGTGGCACCCGGTTGGTTGCCGTGTTTGTGAGCTAAAATCATACCTTCAAAGACCTGAATTCTTTGTTTTTCACCTTTTGGTCCCATTTCAGTGATTTGCTGATGGACGCGAACAGTCATGCCTGGTCGAAGTTCGGGTATCGGTTCTTTAGCGATTTTCTTTTTTTCATGAACAGCTTTTTCAACTGTTTTCTTAGCAGCTTTAGCCATAGTTTTGGTTATTGATAACTTAAAAATTAATACTTATCAACTATAATCTAAAATATAAAAAAAGTCAAGGCCAAAAATTAGATTTTGCCTTGGATGCTTGGATTAATAATAAGTTGATATTGACTGGTTAAAAATCACTAATTTAGCCAATAATTTGGCTAATAATTTTTTGAACAGCAGTAATAGTTGGTTTGAGATTATTCCTTTTATTGGTGATAATATAATCGTATTTTTTAGCCAATTTTAATTCTTTTCTGGCATTTTTTAAGCGAAGATCCAGTATGGCCTGAGGCATTTTTTCTCGGCTTTTTATTCTTCTGGTTAATTCAGTAAAATTTTCCGCTTTTAGAAAAATCAAAACCGTTTTTTCCGGTAGCTTCTTTTTAATCTGTAAAGCGCCCTGAACATCAATATTCATCAGTAGGCTGTTTTGTTTTAATTTTTTCTCGGCAATTTTTTTGTCGGTACCATAAAAATTATCATGGACAATAGCCCATTCTAAAAATTCATCGGCTTCAATCTTTTTTCTAAATTGGTCATGGGAAACATGAATTACCACTTTATCTTCTTTTTTACCAAGCCGTTTGGTTCGGGTGGTGTAAGTTGTGGCGGTTTGCAAAAACGGTAATTTTTTCAAAACGCCCTTGGTGACAGTGGTTTTACCCACGCCGGAAGGACCAGAAATTATAAATATTTTTGTGGTTTTACTTTTTGAGTTCATCTAAGTAGCTTTGTAAAATTTTAGGTAAAGGTGAATTAAATTCCAACCATTGACCCAAAAGATCGGAAAAACCGATTTTTTGGGAGTGCAAAAAAATTCTGCCCGGATCAACCACTTTTATTTTTTTTCTTAAAAAATGCAAAAACTTATTTTTTGGCTTGTAGATTGAATCACCTAAAATCGGGTGATTAATGGCAAATAGGTGAGCCCGGATTTGATGGGTGCGGCCGGTCAGAATTTTGACTTCCAAAAGGGTATAATCTTTTAGGTATTCTAATACTTTGTATTGGGTTTTGGCAAGTTTATCCTGGTCTTGGAGCTTATCGGTACCTTTTTTGGGATGAGCGACAAACTGGCCTTCTTTGTTGCGGCCAATCGGCAAATCAATTTCGCCTTCCGATTGTTCAACCGGCCCATAGACTAAAGCAATATACTGTTTTTGAACTTTTCTTTTTTTGAACTGGTCTTTTAGGTGCTCAAATGCTTGGTTGTTTTTAGCCACAATCATTATACCGGAAACATCTTTATCCAAACGATGAATAATGCCGGCGCGATATTTTTGTTCGCCGACTTTTTCAATGCCGGGAATTTTTTTTAGCAGCCAATCGACTAAAGTGTCGGTTTCATTTCTTTCGGTTGGATGAACCAAAAGCCCGGCTGGTTTATCTAAAACCATGAAATCGGAATTTTCAAAAATAACGCTTGGTTCTATTTTTGGTGCTAAAGCCTTTTTTGTATTGGTAATTTTTTTTGGTTCTTCTTTTTTTTCAATTAAAGAAATTTTGTCTGCCACTTTCAAAAAACGATGAACCGTAGTTGGTCTGTCGTTGACCAAAACAAAACCGGCCTCAATCATTTTTTTAATTTGAGATCGAGATTGGGTTTTTAATTTTTCGGCCAAAAATTTATCTAGTCGGCTGTTTACTTCTGATTCGCTAACAATGAAATTCATAAATATTTTTTAAGCTGTTTTAAGCCTTCTTGTTTAGTTTTAATTTTTCCCTGCAATTGCGCTTCGCGTACAATCGTCAAAAGTTTGCCAATTTGCGGGCTGGATTTAAGTTTAAATTCCTTAATCAAATCGTTGCCGTTTACCAGTGGTTTTGGCAATTGGGTTTGATTTTTACTTTTTTTGGCCAGCTTGGCAATTCTTTTTTTCAAAATCAAATAATCGGAAAAATCCGGTTTGCCCGAAGGTGGAACCGTGGCAGAGATATCGGCAAAAATCATCATTAATAATTCTTGGCCGGGAAAAAGGGGATTAAAGAAATATTTTTCAATCGTCGTGTCTTTCATTGAAATAACCTGGCTGTGAACTGACATCATGTGTTTTCTAATAATTTTTTCCGTCAGATCAATATCCAAACCCGTAGAAGCCAGTTTTAATTTTTCAGCGATGGCTTTGAATTTTTGGGCGGAAACTACGTCGTGATTATTAAAACGTAAGCGGTCCGCTTTAACCAAAGTGTAGGGTTTACCGATGTCATGAAAAAGCAACCCCCAAATAATTTCTGGAGTTGGGTTTTGGTTTTTAAATTCTTTTTTGAAACTTTTACTTTCTAAATTTTTAATCGCCAAAATTGTGTGCTGCCAGCAATCACCCTCGGTATGAAAGTTTTTTGGTTGAGGGCAACCTTTCATTTTCAAAAGTTCAGGCATCAAAACTTTAATCGCACCGCTTTGATCCAAAAGTTCAATGGTAAAAATCGGATTTTGCGATACGGCTTTGAATAATTCTTTGGCAATGACTTCATAGGGCACGGTTCTTTTGCCGCCAATTTGTTGATTTAATTTTTTTACGCCCAAAACCAAAGCCTGCCAGGTTTTTGGTTCAATTTCGAAATGCAATTGGCCCGAAAGCCGAATGGCGCGCAAAATGCGGGAATAATCTTCCTGAAATCTGAACTGGGGTTTGCCGACAGCTTTGATTAAACCCTTTTTTAAATCAGCCATGCCCTCAAAAGGATCAATTAGAGTTTGATTTTTAATATCCCAGGCAATAGCATTGACTGTGAAATCGCGGCGAGACAAATCATCCTCAATTTTTAATTTGGCATTGCTTTTAATTTTAAAATCTTTGTAAGCACCAGTTAGACCAATTGAGTGTTCGGTGCGAGGTAGGGCAATGTCTAAATCTTCTTGGGTCCAGCCTTTGGGTCGAAATTTAAAAACGCCAAATTTTTTACCAACTAAACTAACTTTACCCAAACTGGCTAAAAATTTTTCCAAATCATTTTTTGCCACGCCGCGAACGACAAAATCAAAGTCTTTGGTTTTTTGGTTTAAGGCCGCGTCGCGAACAGCGCCGCCAACTAAAAAAATATCAGCTTGAGGAAATTTTTTGAAAAGCTGCTTGATAAATGGCTGATTTTGCCAATCTTTGAGGTTTTTTTGCCAGTTTGCCATGGCTTTATTCTAACATAAAAATTAAGAAATTAAAAAATAAGGAATTGAGTCAGTGTAGCAATTATTTTGTTAATACAATGTTTTGTAAAACATTGACTAAGTTATCCTTAATATATAAGATAAATATAAGACAGGCGTTATTCTGACAGGAGGGATGACGCTTTTTGAATGTAACAATTCACTGTGTTTAGCAGAAACCGACGAGAGGAGAAAAGCGACATGAAGGTACTGGTGTATGGTGGTAAAGGCTGTGGTGCCAGGGAGCATATTTTGGCTTTGGCAGCACAACGCAGTTCAATGGTGGATCAGTTATATTGTCCTTGCCCCAATGGCGGCATCGCCGGTTTGGCCAAATATCGCCAAACCGATGTGGATCCGGCTGATTTTGGGGCGGTAGTCCGGTTTGCCCAGCAAAAAGCAATCGATTTGGTCTTGGTTGGACCGGAAGCGCCCTTGGTGGCAGGTTTGGCTGATCAGCTTTTACAGGCTGGTATCCCGGCTTTTGGGCCGACGGCTCAGGCAGCGATGATTGAAGGTAGCAAGCTTCAAGCCAAAAAGTGGATGGCCGAGTGCGGCGTACCAACGGCCGACTACGTTGCCTTTACCCAGGAACAATTGGCCCAAGCTGTTGATTATGTCCGAGACGTTCGCCGGAAGCTGGTGATCAAAGCCGACGGTTTGGCTGCAGGCAAGGGGGTGACCATTGTTGACGATGCGGAAACTGCCGAAGATGCGGTGCGCGCCTGCCTGGAACGCCGGGTTTTCGGAGCAGCCGGGGATACGATTCTGGCCGAGGAATTCCTCGAAGGCTATCCCGGATTGCGTCGTCCTGAACTTTCCGTTTTGGCATTTGTGGACGTCTTTGGCAACTTTGTCATGATGCGGGCGGCTCAGGATTTCAAGCCGATTTTTGCGGGCGACAAGGGCCCCAATACCGGCGGCACGGGTTCGCTTTCGCCCATTCCTTGGGTGACTGACGCGATGATGCAGATTGTCGGCGAGCGGATCTTTAAGCCGATGATTGAACTGATGAAATCGCTGGGCATTCCGTTTTCCGGCGTGCTGTACGCCGGGTTGATTTGGACCAAGGACGGTCCCAAAGTCATCGAGTGGAACTGCCGATTCGGCGATCCGGAAATTGTACCGCTCTTTATGGCGCTCAACACCGATTTGCTGCCGATTATGCAAACGATTGCGACTGGCGGCAGTATTGCCAATCTCAGTCTCAGCTACAAATCCGGCGTCGCTCTGACGCTGGTATTGATGAGCAACGGCTACCCCGGTGATTACGCCAAGGGATTTACAATCAAGGGTCTGGACCAGATGCCGCTTAGCCGCCGGGACTTTATGATGGCCCATGCTGGCACGGTACTAAAGCAAGGGCCGATCTTTCAAACCGCCGGCGGGCGAGTGTTGGATCCGACAGTACTGGGGCCTGACTACGAGTCTTGTGCCAAACGGTTGCAGGAAATCGCCCAAAAGATTATCTGGGGCGACGGTGGGGAAAACCGGCCGTATTGGCGCCCTGACATCGGTTTTGATGTTCAGTTGTCGCTGCCCGAGTTGCCATAGGTAAGTATGTTCATTTATTCGGAGAATTCCTATTCAAGGTCTTTTTGCTGAATTGCAATCAGGCCTTCTTTTTTTAACATAATAAATAATAAGCAAGATAAGTTTTTAGCAAGATAAGCAATAAAATCTTATCTTGCTTATTAAGTTTGACTAAAGTAATCATTATATATAAGATAAAAAAGCGTTACCGCAAGGGGAGGGGTAACGTTTTTGTTCGCTAAAATTAGCGTGAAGTTATAGATTAAGTTGGAATCGGAATCAAGGGTGGGTGCAATAGGTGCCAAAGAAGAAACAGAAGTAACAGAAAGGAGCGCAGTGATAGTGGCAACGATTGACAGCTACATGAGAGACGTCATTGATCCGGGTGATCGGGCGTCAAAGCTAGCCAAGGAAATTTGTGTGCGGTCGTTTCGGAACAACCGAGCAGTGCTCGTCGTTCCGCATGATCGTGGCAATTTCCGTGGGCCAGTCAGCTGGCTTTGGCAGCCGGCAATAATGGCAGAAATGGCCAAATGCAAAGTTCGGCGCGGCAAGGTAGTTGAATGGACTATGGCACAGTCCCTCGAGAACGACGGCGACGGCGGGAAACCGCAGTTTTTCTCCTTGATTGGCACCATGGAAGTCTTGTATGATCTCGGTTGGGAAGTCATCGCGATGACTGCTGACGACCAAAGCCGATCGGGAAGATTTCCCTGCATCATGGACAACCAAGCCGACGTGAAGCAAGTCAACGAACGGAATTTCCATCTGGTGAGAGCTTTGTTCGTCGGCTATGGTCGGGCGTTGCGGGCAACTCGACTGGTCAACTTGACCGGCGAATTTGCGGTAATGAAGCACAGTATCACCGCTTTTTGCAACGAAGAGAAGGCCACTCAACTGATTTTGACCATCGATGGCTCATGTATCGGCTTGACGAGCAATGAGCTTTTGTTGCGGCCGGAAAGCATGAAGCCCGGTATGGTCATCGTTGGTCTATGGGAGCCGGGCTATCGCTGCAACGGCGGGACGTTTTTCACCAAGGTGCTGCTGGGAAAATTCGGACCGGACATCAAAAAGATCCGGAAAAATCCCAAGGCCATGGATTTCGTCCGTCGGCTCTGCACGCCTTCGCGGGTCTATACGCCGCTTTTGACTGAGCTGTGTGGTTGGAACACCGACGGCACTGTCGGTTGGCGCCAAGCCAATATTGTTGGCATTGTCAATGTCACGGGCGGGGGTGTCTGGGGTAAACTGGGCGATATCTTGCCTGCAGGCGTTGGTGCGGATCTGAACAAAATGCCGCGGCCGGCGAAAGTGCTTTTGGATGGTCAGCGGTATTCCATTGGTATGGATGATGCCGAACTTTCGGACTGGCAGGCTTACAGTACACTCCACGGTGGTTGTGGCAATCTGGTCATTTGTGCGACGTACAAGGACGCCAGAATTGTCATCGAAGCCGCACGCCAACGTGGGATCCCGGCCAAGGTCGTCGGTTCAACCATGGCTTCGCGCAAAAGTGAGATCGTGATCACTTCGCGCTTTCTGCAAAAACGGGGCAAGCGGCTTTCATCGCTTCACCCGGAATGAAGGAGGAATTCGTCATGCAAGATATCTTTGTACAAGCCTCTGGTGGCCCGAAATGGAAAGAAGGCGGATCAGGCTTCGAAGTCCTAGTCAAACAGTCTCGTCTGAAGTTCGGTATGCTTCGCGATTGCCGGATTGTCGGCGTGGCTTCTAACCATGAACAAGGCGGTGTTCGCGAGCGAGCGGATCGGCTGAAGGTTCCGTTCTTTTACATGCCGCCGCCTTTTTCCGCTGAGCAATATCAGGACCTGGTCAAGCGGTTCCCGCGCTGCTGGGTCTCTTGCTCGGGCTGGCTCAAACTGATCAAGGGCTTGGATCCGACCAGGACTTTCAACATTCATCCGGGTCCGCTTTCGGATGATCCCACGCAGCATTTCGGTGGCAAGGGCATGTACGGCCATCATGTTCACGAGGCGGTCATGAAGGCCTACCATGAGGGCAGGGTGGCTCACTCGGCGGTTTGCATGCACTTTGTCGATGAGTTGTTTGATCATGGCAAGCTCTTTTTCAAACTGCCGGTGCCGATCGAACCAGACGATACGCCAGACACCTTGGGCGAACGGGTTAACCACCAGGAACACATCTGGCAGCCTGTCATTACGGACTTGGTGGTCCACGGCCAGATTCGGCTGACTCGTTTTGGTCGGCTGATTGTACCCGAGTGGTATAAACAAATGCCGTACTGTCCGCTTTCGGCGATTAGCTAGCGGGCTTGGTCTGGAGGGAAATAAACAATCTACCGCGTATTTTGGTTTAAAGACTGAAATCCGCGGTCTTTTTTTAGCTCTACAAAATACGAATTTTACGAATATACTAATAAACTCGCACAGGCTTGCTCTGCTTAATTGTAAGATTAGTAATTCGTATATTAGTATTTACTTGTATTTCGCAGGAGATTGACTAAATTGTCTTAAATCAGTAAGATAAAGCCAATAAAACGGTGTCTAAAAGGGATCCGCCTACGCCCTTCGGGCTACGGCGGAACAAGGAGGGACAGCGTTTTTTGTATGTGTTTTTGGTTCATTACAATCCGTGGTTTCATTCGTCCAAAGTGAGGACGGATGTTGAAACATAGAAGTCAATGAGTGAAGCAAACTCTGAGGATAGACAACAGAGAAGGGAGTAAATGAAAAGTGGACAGAACAATGCGTAGTTTTTATCGTTGGCCAGCTTTGTCGGAAGTTCAAATGGCAATTTTGCTGGCCAAAATTCGGGCAATTGCCCCACAAGTCACCGGAATCCAGACCGAATGGCGGTTTTATATCGAGACCGCTGAGCGACTTACGCGTTCGAGCCGAGACAAGTTGCGCTGGCTGATGGCTGAAACCTTCGAGCCCAAGCAAGCGCGCTGGGAAAAATCCAGTCTTGCCCCAAGTGATGACCAGCACACCGTTTTTGAAATCGGACCGCGTAAGTGTTCGGAGACGCCCTGGTCCACTAATGCCGGCGAAATTTGCGGTCATTGTGGTATAACCGAGGTGTCACGCATCGAGCGAGTCCGGCGATATTCAATCATCGGCTTGGCCAAAGGCGATCCGCGCGAACCCGAAATTGCTGCCTTGCTGTTTGACCGCATGACCGAGCAGATCTATGAAAGTGATCTAAAGACGTTTGTCTCCAATGAGCAAGCGCCGGCAACAAGAGAAATTGACGTGATCAGCCGCGGAGTGGAAGCGCTCACGGAATTCTGCGTCGAATACGGCTTGTCGCTGGACAATCAGCTCAAGGAATACATCGTCGATTACTACCGTAAACTCGGCCGCAATCCAAGCGACATCGAGATTTTCATGTTCGGTCAGCTTAATTCCGAACATTGTCGCCACCGGATTTTCAACGGTCAGTTCATCATCGACGGCGTGGCCCAGACCGAAACGTTGTTTGCTATGATCAAGGCAACCTGCGCAGACATGGGTAACGTCGCCGTGGCCTTTAGTGACAACTCCGCGATTCTGCAACCTCTGCCCGTGAAGCACTTTATTCGTGGCGGCGCCTATGGGCCGGAAGTTTATCGAGTGGTCAATGCGTACCTGGCGTACATCGATAAGAACGAAACGCATAATCACCCGACAGGCATCTGTTCCTATCCCGGTGCAGCAACAGCGATGGCTGTGCGGCGCGATGGACTTGGTGCTGGTCGCGGTGGTTTGCCCAAGTGGCATCTGGCAATGCTTTACGTCGGTCAGCTTTTTATCCCGGGTTATAATTTGCCCTGGGAAAAGCGTCTGGCTCCGGCGCCGACCATCCTGGAAACACCCTTGGAAATTACAAAGGGTGCGACCGACGGTGCTTCGGATAACTGTAACTGCTACGGCAATCCCGTGATTCTTGGCAGTTTCACCAGCTTTGGTCAAATGGTTGGAGACATCCACTATGAGTACCTCAAGCCGGTGGCGGTGGCAGGAAGCTACGGTTTGATTGATTATCGCCACATTCAGAAGGGTGAAGCCCAAGAAGGTATGGCGCTGATTGTCTTTGGCGGAACAAGCAGACCCATTGGTGTCGGAGGCGGTTCAGGCTCAAGCAAAGATACCGGTACGCAAGCGGCCGAACTCGACTACCAGTCCGTGCAGCGTGACGATGGCCTGATGGAGCAGTTGAACGCCAATGTCGTGCGAGTCTGCTCGGAGCAGGGCGACAAAAACCCGATCGTGATTATTACCGATCTGGGCGCTGGTGGGCTGTGCGTTGGTGTGACCGAACTGGTTCATCCCTTGGGCGCTGATGTCTATTTGAACGACATTCCGTCCGGCGATCCGACCATGGCACGCTGGGTGCTTTTCGGCAACGAAGCCCAAGAGCGAATGGTGTGCCTGGTTCGCGAAGAGAGCCTCGAGCTCTGGGATAGTATCTGTAAGCGTCAGTGCTGCCACTATGCCGTGATTGGCAAAGTGCGTGGCGACGGCAAATATCGGTTGCACGACAAAGCAGCCGACGCTGTCTACGAGATGGACATGTCGTTCCTGTTGGCCGATCTACCGCAGATGCGCATTGAGTGCGAGACAGTCGATCGTCAGCTCCAATCAGCTGATCCGATCAGCGATGAAGAATTTATTGCCAATCTCGATTTGGTATTGCGTCATCCGACAGTTTGTCGTAAGTCATGTTTTACCGACAAGGGCGACATGACCGTCGGCGGCTTGGTGGCACGTAATCAGATTGTTGGACCAGCGAGACTGCCGCTGTCGGACTGCGCCGTCATGGCCACTAGTTTTTTTGGTAATGGTGGCGTGGCAAAATCCATCGGTGAAGCACCGGTTGTCGGTTTGGTTGACAATGAGGCCGGTGTGGAAATGGCCATCGGTGAAGGGTTGACCAACCTGGCCTTAGCTGACGTTGACTGGTATGACATCAACTACTCCGGTACCTGGCAGTGGCCGTGCAATCAGTCGGGTGAAAATGCGCGGTTGTATTATGCCGTGCGGCATGCAACTGCGGTTTGCGGTCGGCTGAAAAAGCGGATACCTGTTGGCAAAGATTCATGTTCGATGTCTGTCAAGTTTCAAGGCCATACGACGCGATCACCCGGTACGTTGCAGATGATCACGTTTGCGCCGACCAAGGACATTCGTCAGACGTTGACGCCAGACATTAAAGATCCGGGCAAGACCAAAGTCATGCTTGTCGATCTGGCGGGTGGACTGCGTCGCCTCGGCGGTTCAATCCTCCTTCAGGTCCGGGGACAGCTTGGAAATGTTGCCCCACGGATTACCAATGAACTTTGGCTCGAGCAGGGCTTCAAGGCCATTGGTGATCTAAACCGGCGCGGTTTGATTCTTTCGGCGCACGATCGTTCGGCCGGCGGTTTGATTGTTGCCGTTCTCGAAATGGCTTTCGCCGGTAACAGCGGTCTCAATCTCAGTTTTGAGAAAAGCTGTTTGCCGGAAGTTGGCCTGCACGAGGATTTGTTCGCACATGAACTTGGCTGGGTAGTTGAGTTCCGACCGGAGCAGGAAGCAGCGATTCGCGAGACTCTGCGCCAGTTTGATCTTGAAGACCTGTGCCAAGTCATCGGCGAGACGGTGGCAAAAGATGAAGTGACAATCAATTACGACGGCAAACTTGTCCTGCATCAGGCGATGAGTGACTTGCGTGCAGCTTGGAGCGAGACTTGCTTTCAGATTGACGCACTGCAGTGCAACCCGGAAATGGTGCAGGAAGAGCGAGTCAGTTCCAGGGCAACGGCGAATCCGAAGTTCCGTCTGACTTTCAAGCCCATGCCGACACCTTATCGCGTTCGCCGCCTGAAAAACGGACCGCCAACCGCGATCATCACCTTCCCGGGAACCAACGGGGATGTTGAAGCTGCTGCGGCCTGTCTTAGTGTTGGGTTGCGGCCGGAGTACGTTCATTTCACCGACCTGGCTTCTGGCAGGGCCACTTTGCGTCGTTACCAAGGAGCGGTTTGGCCCGGCGGCTTTGCCAACAAGGACGTGTTTGACGCGGGCAAGGGACCGGCTGCTGCTATGCGATTCGACAACAGGATTGCCGACGATCTGGCCGAGTTCGAAGAACGGGCTGATACGTTTATGTTCGGGCCATGCAATGGTAATCAGACCATGAACCTTATGGGCTTGGTTCCGTGGCGTGGTATTCCGATGGACAAGCAGCCCCGCTTTATCCGCAACAAGGCCGAGCGCTTTCAGTCCCGCCAAGTGAACCTGACCATCCTGCCCAATAACTGCGTGCTTCTTGACGGCATGGCTGGGTCGATTCTTCCGGTTTGGGTTGCGCACGGTGAGGGGCGTTTCGTTTGCCCCAGCCAGCGCATTCTGTCCCGGATTTTGGAATTGAACTTGGCACCGGTCCGCTACGTTGATCTCGAGGGTGAGATTACGGAGCAGTACCCGTACAATCCAAACGGCTCACCTCTGGGAATTGCCGGGCTTTGTTCTAAGAACGGTCGCTTCCTGGCGATGATGCCGCACCCGGAAAGGTGCTTCCGACTGTCGACGGAGCAATCAATCTACTGGCCGCCGGAATGGGTTGCCAAGCTCAAGGCTAGTCCTTGGCTGCGCTTGTTCCAAAACGCCTATCGATTTGCAATCGCCGCATAGGGAACATCTGTACAGTGATATTTTAACCGCGTGCTTTCTTTCGAAAGCCCGCGGTCTTTTTTTATCTAAAACAAAAAACACCTCCTTTTGGGAGATGTTTTCTGGTGGGCGTACGTGGACTCGAACCACGGACCTTTACGATGTCAACGTAACGCTCTAACCAGCTGAGCTATACGCCCCTAACTTGAAAAGAATTAAGGAATTAGGTAATTCTTTATTTACCTATATTAGTATAGAATTATGTTTTTGGCAATACTTATCAATATCGCAGATTTATCAGAGGATGGCTTTTAGATTTTATTATTTCTAGACATGGTATTAAATAGTCAACAACTTTAAAGTTGGTAATTTTATTTAAATCAAGCCATTGGTATTCGTCGTGTTCTCTTGGGTTTAAAATTATTTTTGGCTGTTTTAAATTAACCGTTGCCAGAAAGATTAATCTAATAAATTGTTTATTTTTAACTTGATCAACGTTAGAAGTATAATGGAATAAATCAAGATTTTTAATATTTAATCCTGTTTCTTCCTTTGTTTCTCGAACTGCTCCAGAGATGGGGTCTTCTCCATCTTCTAGTGTTCCGCCAGGTATATCCCAGTATTTTTTTAGACAGTCATTCTCTTTTGATCTTTTGATGATCAAAATTTTTCCGTCTTTATCGATGATCAGCGAATGTACTATTAAACCTTTTTCCATAAGGAATAATTAAATTTAAATGCCCATGTCTGGACTTTTTATCAGAGGCTGACTTTGGCGGAGAATCGGAATCTAAATTTAGGTGCGCGTGGATGGACTTGAACCATCGACATCCACCTTATAAGGGTGGCGCTCTAACCAACTGAGCTACACGCGCGCACCTAAATTTAGAGGGCCGCAGGCTACATGGGCATTAAATAGTCGAAACTTTCAGGCTTAAATATTATATCATTACCTTTACTTTTGCCCAAGCTTGGTTTTTATTTCTTCGATTACTTGTTTTTCCGCTTCTAATAAAGTGGTTTGAGTCAGACAAAATTCGGCCAGATTTTTTGAGCCGGTCGGTTTAAAGGTACTGGCTAAATATAAGGCGTTTTGGTTTTTTAGGGTATTAATGATAACACAATTATTACCATTTGTTTGATAGATCAAAACCACAGTTTCCACGCCTGGGATAAAAGAAATTAATTCTTCAATTACGTCAGCCAAATCTTTTGGCTCAGCCCCGGCTTCAATAAAATCATGATCGGTTAAAAGAGACCAAATTAATTTGTTGTTATCCCAGCTTTTGAGGCGGGCTAAAACCCGGCCCCATAAATTTAAAGTGCCCAGGCTTTTGCTTCGGTAAAGACTTTTGATGATAGTGTCTAAATTGGCTTCGCTAGACAATAGGCTGGAAGCGATTTCCAAAGTTTTTGGAGTAACGTTTGGCGTTTTAAAACTTTTGGTTTTGGAAACCAAGCCGGTTAAAAGGCAGGTGGCGATATCTTTATCAATTAAATTTTTGTCTAAAGAGATAATAAGGTTAAATAAAATTTCGGCCG
Organism: Candidatus Buchananbacteria bacterium; assembly: GCA_041664985.1. Classification (GTDB taxonomy): domain Bacteria; phylum Patescibacteriota; class Patescibacteriia; order Buchananbacterales; family UBA6539; genus JBAYJS01. Next base: position 29,175 of record JBAYJS010000004.1, read on the forward strand.
TGGCAACTGCGTTCATATTGGTTAAGTTGATTTGGCCGAAGTGTTCGTTTCCCGGATTGGCGTCGATATTGATAATGGTGGTGTTGTAGAAAAACTCAGTGAAGTTTTGATAAATTTTACCCAGCGAGCTAAAGTCCGGAGTGTCTAGGGTGATAATCAAATCGTATTTATAGTCAGAGCTTTCGGCTTGGAGATTATCTTTGGAAAAGGCGCCGGCTTTGGGGGTGATAAAAATTTTAAGTTTATCACCTTCAAGGTTATAGCTAAACTCTTCAATTTTGTCATTGCTGGTATCGACGCTGATAATAAATTTTTGGAGGTTGGAAATTTTTGGATTAATGGCTTGGGCGTTGGGCAAAAAATTCAAATTTTTTGGCAAAATAAAATCATCACAAGCAATGTCAACCAGCTTGTTTTGTTTTTTCAAAACTAAATAGAGCGCCAGAGCACAGGCCACGGCGTCTATTGAGTAATCTTTTCTAAAAGTAATGAGGATATGGTGACTATCCTTAATTACCTCCTGAATTTGTTCAATTTCATTTAAAGCCATAAAAACTGAAATTCTAAATTCAAAATCATAAATTCTAAACAATATTTAAATCACAATTTTTCAAATTCTAAATGGTTTAAAATTTTTAATTTAGAATTTGTAATTTGTTTGGGATTTAAAATTTAGAACTTAGGATTTAAAGTCTTTAATTATACCCTTTTTTAGGGAATATGTCATTTTAAGGGTAAAGTGATTTTATGTCAAGAGGCCTTAAAACCTTGCCAAAACCATAAAAATTAGCTAAAATGAGGGTATTAAGCGAATATTTTATATCCTCTCTAATCCCGCCGCTGGCGGGATAAGAAATCTCTAATTTAAAATTTTAGTTTTATCAGATGAGCAAACAAGAAATTTCAAAGACTTACGAGGCTAATAAGGTTGAGGATGCCATTTATAAGCAATGGCAGGACTCCGGTTTTTTTAATCCTGACAACTTGCCGAAAAATCCCAAAAGTCCTTTTACCATTTCCATGCCCCCGCCAAATGCAACCGGAGTTTTGCACTTGGGTCATGCGGTGATGTTGGCAATTCAGGACCTGGTTATTCGCTTTCAGCGAATGCAGGGTAAAAGGGCGTTGTGGCTTCCGGGCACTGATCATGCGGCCATTGCCACTCAAACTAAAGTCGAAAAAATTATCAAAAAAAAGGAAGGCAAAACCCGCCATGATTTAGGCCGGCAAGAATTTTTAAAAAGAGTTGATGAATTTGTGGCCGAGTCGCGCAATACGATTAAGGGTCAGGTGAAAAAAATGGGTTCTTCCTGTGACTGGTCGCGCGAGCGCTATACTTTGGACGAAGGTTTAAATGTTGCTGTTAATCAAGCATTTGTAGAAATGTATAACGACGGTTTGATTTATCAAGGTGCCAGAATTGTTAATTGGTGCCCCAGCTGCGCTTCGACTTTAGCCGATGATGAAGTTGAATACAATCAACAAAAGGGAAAATTTTATTACATCAAATATGGCCCATTTGTGGTAGCCACCACTCGGCCGGAAACAAAAATCGGCGATACCGCAGTTGCCGTTAATCCTAACGATGCTCGCTACAAAGATTATATTGGTCAGCAATTGGATATTAATTTAGGCAAAGTTAAAGTCCACGTTAAAGTAATTGGCGATGAATCGATTGATCAGCAGTTTGGCACCGGCGCGGTTGGCGTAACGCCAGCTCACAGTTTAGTTGACTACGAAATGGCCCAGAAAAATAATTTACCTTTAATTCAAGTGATCGGTCCGGACGGTAAAATGACCAATCAAGCTGGTCCTTACGCCGGCTTAACCGTGGCCGAATGCCGCCAGCAGTTTTTAGCAGATTTGGAGCAGGCCGGGTTGATTGAAAAAATTGAAGAGGTTGATAATAATTTATCAGTTTGCTATCGGTGTGATCATGTTATTGAACCTTTGATTTCCAAACAGTGGTTTATTAATGTTAATAAACCGGTTAAAAAATTCGGCGGCAAAACCATCAAAGATCAAGCTTTGGCGGTGGTAAAAAATGGTGAGATTCAAATTATTCCCGACCGGTTTGAAAAGACTTATTACCATTGGTTAGAAAATTTACGCGACTGGTGTATCTCGCGTCAGATTTGGTTTGGTCATCGGATTCCGGTTTGGTATAAAGGTCAGGAAATTTATGTGGGTCAAACCGCGCCCAAGGAAGATGGGTGGCAACAGGATCCGGACACTTTGGATACTTGGTTTTCTTCGGGACTTTGGACTTTTTCCACTTTGGGTTGGCCCCAAAAAACCAAAGACTTAAAAACTTTTCATCCAACCAGCCTGATGGAAACCGGTTATGACATTTTGTTTTTTTGGGTGGCGCGAATGATTATTATGTCAAATTATTTCATGGAAGAAATCCCGTTTGAAAAAGTTTATTTACATGGCATGGTGCGCGATGAAAAGGGTAGAAAAATGAGTAAATCTTTGGACAATAGCATTGATCCGCTGGATATGATTAGTAAATACGGCGCTGATGCGACGCGTTTGAGTTTAGTAATTGGTACGACGCCAGGTAACGACTTGGTGGTTTCCGAAGCAAAAATTGCCGGTTACCGAAATTTTATTAATAAACTTTGGAATATCTCCCGTTTTATATTAATGAATGTCGGCGAAGTTAAAATAATTAAAAAAGCGCCCAAGCCAAAAACTCTGGCCGACCAATGGATTTTAAGCGAGCTAGATTCATTGGTTGATTTTTCCACCAAAAATTTGGCAGTTTATAATTTTTCTTTGGTGGGTGAAAAAATTTATGAATTCACTTGGTCAAAATTAGCCGATTGGTATTTGGAAGTTGCTAAAATCGAAGGTCAAAAAGATGAAATATTACTTTATGTTTTGCAAACTTTGCTAAAACTTTGGCATCCGTTTACGCCGTTTGTGACTGAAGAAATCGGTCGACAGGCCGGCTTCAAAAATTTAATGATTATTGAACCTTGGCCCAAAGCCCAAGGCAAGCTAGATAAAAAAGCGGTTAAAGATTTTGAACTAATTGAAGAAATTATTTCAGCCATTAGAAATTTGCGGGCGGAAAGTAAAATTCCACCAGCCAAAAAAATCAATGCCATCATTGTTTCTGCCAAACAGGCAAAATTAATCAAATCACAAACGGAAGTGATTAAAAGTTTAGCCCGGTTGGAAGATTTGGCGGTTCTTGCCAAAAGTAAAAAAATCACCAAAGCGCTTTCAGCCATAGTTTCTACTTCAGAGATTTATTTGCCGGTTTCTGGTATGATAGATATAGAAAAGGAAGTCCCGCGCTTAGAGCAAGAAGCTGAAAGATTGGCCGATTTCATTGTTCATTTGGAACAAAAATTAGCTAATGAAACTTTTGTTACCAGGGCGCCAAAAGATATTGTGGCAGCGGAAAAAGAAAAATTAGAGTTAAGCAAGGAAAATTTAGAAAAAATTAATCAGCAGCTAAAAACTTTAAAATAATTAAAAAGTCATCCAAGGCTTATTTCAGGATTTTACCTGTTTAGCTAAAGGAGATGCTGAAATAAATTCAGCATGACAAGAAAAAATATGTCTGACCAAGAGCAAAAAATTAAAGAAATTCTGGAGCGGGGAGTGGAAAATATCTACCCTAGCAAGGAAGCTTTGGAAAAACTTTTACGAGGTGGCAAAAAAATTAAAATTTATTGCGGTTATGACCCAAATTCGCCAACTTTGCATATTGGTCACGGCATTACGATTCGGAAATTAGCCAAGTTTCAGGAGTTAGGCCATAAAGTAATTTTTTTGTTTGGTGATTTTACCGGCCAAATTGGCGATCCGGATAAATTAAGCGTCAGACAGCAAATTACGCATAAACAAGTTTTGGCCAATTTAAAGGATTGGAAAAAACAAATTAAAAATTTAATCAATATTGATAAGATTGAATTTAAATTTAATTCCAAATGGTTGGCCAAGCTGACTTTTTCTGATTTGATTGAGATTGCTAAAAATTTTACGGTTGGCCAAATGCTTGATCGTGACATGTTTCAAGAACGGCTAAAAATTGACCGGCCGATTTATTTGCACGAATTTTTTTATCCTTTAATGCAAGCTTATGACTCAGTCGTAATGGCTGTTGATTTGGAAATTGGCGGTAATGACCAAACGTTTAATATGCTGGCCGGCAGAACTTTGGTTAAAGCCATGAAAGGCAAAGAAAAATTAGTTTTAACTATGAAACTTTTGGAAGATCCAAGCGGTAAAAAAATGGGAAAATCCGAAGGCAATATGATTACTTTGGCCGACAAACCCAGTGAAATTTACGGTAAAGTAATGAGTTGGACTGATGCCATGATTGTTCCGGCTTTAGAAATTTTAACTGATATGCCAATGCCAGAGATTATTCAGATTAAAAATGAAATGGCAGCCGGCAAAAATCCAAAAATCGCTAAAATGCTTTTAGCTTATAAAGTCGTTGAAATTTATTGTGGTAAACCAGCCGCAATTTCAGCTGAAGAAAATTTTAAACAGGTTTTTGAAGAAAAATTAAATCCTGACGATATTCCAACTTTCAAAACCAAGGCCAGAAATATTGTCGAGGTTTTAGTGGAAACCAAATTAGCCGCATCAAAGTCAGAAGCCAGACGGTTAATCGCTCAAGGTGGTATAAAAGTTGATACCAAAGAAATCAAAGATGAAAATTTTGAAATTGGTCCAATCGACGCTGATGGTGTGGTGATTCAAAAAGGTAAAAGGTATTTTGCTAAGGTAGTTAGTTAGGGAAATAGGTTTTAGGTTATTAGGTTTAAGATACAATCAATATAGCGCTAGGATAAGTGAATTTAGTTAATCCAGAAATTAAGTTAATCATTTATTTATGGCGCAAATTAAAACTTATAGAGATTTGAGTGTTTGGCAAAAATCATTGGAACTGGTAACGGTGGTTTATCAAATAACAGAAAATTTTCCCAGGTCAGAAATCTACGGTTTGACTTCTCAAATGAGGCGGGCGGCAGTTTCTATTGTTTCCAATATAGCCGAAGGCAAGGCTAGGGGAACAAGAAAAGATTATCGACTTTTTATTCTCTACGCCTTTGGTTCAGGCTCTGAGCTTGAAGCACAAGTAATAATTGCAAAAAGATTATTTGTCAGTCAAAATATTAATTACGAAACGGTAGATAATTTGCTTGATCAAGTGATGAAAATGCTAAATGTTCTTATTAGAAAGTTAGACCCTAGTAACCTAGCACCTAAAACCTAACATCTTGACACCTAACAACCTAGTCATATGCTCAAAAAAATTCTTATCATTGAAGACGAAAAAGCTTTAGTAAAAAATTTGGAACTTGCTCTTAGTGATAGTTATAAAATTATTACCGCAGATACTGGCAAAGAAGGTTTAAAGAAAGCCAAAAAAGAAAAACCGGATTTAATTTTGTTGGATGTAATGCTGCCAGATACGACCGGTTTTGAAATTTTGCCGGAACTAAAAAAAGATAAAGTGCTTGAGTTAATTCCGGTTATTGTTTTGACTAATTTGGGCGATGCACAAACGGTCAGTAATATTTTAGCGGCTGGTGGCAAAGAATATCTGATTAAATCCGATTGGAGTATTGATGAAATTGTTAAAAAAATTAAAAATACTTTAAGCTAATTTTTTTTAAAAAGGCAAGGATTTTAATCCTTGTTTTTTAGTTAAAAATTATCGTTGCACAGTCCAAGAGGGAATTCGATTTACTAAAATTCGCTACGTTTTCCAAGGCTCGCAGTTATTTTTTTAATAATTTAATCAAAAGGCAGGGGGTAAACCTGCCTTTTGTTTGTTGCCCAAAAACGACCTTTTGTATGGCAACTTTACGTTAATTCTGTTTTTTGGAGGATTCCAAGCGGCTCAGCTTGACCTCAAAGACACATTAGTAGTGATTCTTAGGCCAGCAATTTTGCCGGTTTTTACCCCCTGCACTTATGTAGACGATAAAATTTATTTTTTGTTACACATTTTTTTGTAAGTGCTAAAAAGCTGGTCAAAGGCTTTGGGCCAATTGGTTTTTAAAGCGTTAGCTCTGGCTTTTTGGCCCATAGTTTTTCTGATTTTTTCATTTTTGGCTAAAAAATCAATAGCACTAGAAAAGTCTTTGGCTTTTGGTTTAACAATTAAACCGTTAATTTTATTTTTTACCAATTCTTTTGGTCCGCCAGCGTCAGTGACAATGGTTGGCAGCCCGCAAGCCTGGGCTTCCAAAATCACATTGCCAAAAGTGTCCGTCGTTGAAGGAAAAACAAAAAAATCAGCACTGGCATAAATTTCAGCGAGCTTTTGGCCCTGCTGGTAGCCAAAAAATTTAGCCTGAGGCAATTGGGCTTTCAGGCCGGTTTTGTAAGGTCCGTCGCCGCAAAACCAAAGTTTAACGTCTTCTTTATTTTTAAAAATTTTTACCAGCAAATCCAGATTTTTTTCAATGGAAAGTCTGCCGGTATACAAAGCAATCGGCAATTTTTCTTTTAGTTTAGGGTTTTTCTTTTTTGGATCAAATAATTCAGTATCAACGCCGCGGGGAAAAATTACAACCGGCCGGCCTAAAATTTTAAGTTGACTTTTTATTGCCAAGCTCGGCGTCAAAACCACATCCATTTTAAAATAAAACCATTTGAGAAATTTCCACATTGCCGTTTGGGAAAATCCGGCCAAAGGATTTCTAAAAGTCGCAGGAAATTTTTCCAAATTTTTCTCAGCCCACCAGCTGGCATATTCGGCAACCAAAGTGTGAAAAGCGCCAACTTTTGGTTTTTTACTATTAGCTAAAATCAAGCGGCCGGCAATTCCCAAAGAAGCGGGTGTGGCAAAATGAAAAATATCGTAATTGGTTTTTAATAATTTTTCTTTGAAGCCTTTAGGGATAATCCGAACGTCAAACGGCGGTAAATCATAATAATATTTAACCGGCCACAAAGCGGGGAATTGATAAATATTAACTGAGCCGAGTTTTTGGGAATGGTGAGTTTTGCCAATCGTAAAAATATCCAAGCGAATTTTTTTTCGTTGGCAATATTTGGCCAATTCCTGATAGGTTCGGCAAACGCCATTGACGGCAAAGTAAGTGTCGGTGATGACTGCGATTTTCATAGCTTGATTATAACATTTTAAATTTAAGTTAATCCAGTTAATTTAAGTTAATCAAGAGATTCAGTTAATCTAGTTAATCCGATCTCTTGGTTAACTTAAATTAAAAAAAGACCCCCGCTTTATTTTTCAAAGTGGGGGTTTGGTGTGTTGTGTTCCTCCGTGTGGTGCCACGCAATCATTAGCGCGGCAGGGACTTCAGGAAGTTCTCGCGGTTGAACGGTGAGAAGTCGCATTCGGCCGGGACGATGGCCTGTGTGGCCAGCGAGAACAGCACGGAAAGACTGACACTCTCTCCGGGGTAAAGCTGGACCGCGGGCCCAACGTCTTCCATTTCGACCATGGCCGGCCCTGCATTTTCGGTCCGGGCATAAGGTCCGGCGTACATGGCCGCGTTGCAGCCGGGAATCAGGTACGGCTGCCGGTGATCGAATGGGGGCGCGATCTTAAACAGGGTCAAGTTCAGTTTCGGCATAACCATGGCCTGTGCGCCGAAGGCCGACGTGAAGGCGCGCTTGGCCTCCAGACCTTCCGGCCGAAGCGTGTGCAGCCATTGCCCGTTGATGATGTCCCGGGAGAACTGCCCGTCGCCTTCGGCACTGGTTTGGTGGCCGCCGCCCCAGGTCGGGAAGTGGTTGATGACCGGTGCGTCCCAGCCGGGATTGCCGGTGTTGAGGCGGGTGACGTAAAAGGCTTCGGTCGAAACTGGATTGGTACAAGTGATCGGCCAAACACCGCCAGCCGCCAGCATGTCGCCGCCGTTCGCCACGAAGTTTTCGACTTCGACCAGGCCATCGGCCAGCGGTCGAATGACGAACCCTTTCACGATTTGCATCGCGTCCGGCGGTGCCGTGAAGACGATACTTTCGATGTTGCCATCAAGCCGCTCTTTGACCTCAATCGGGCCAGCATCGGGTGTGTACGCCCCATGGTGTTCATCGGCGCCCGGCAGGCCAAACCAAATCCGGTGGCCGCCGTAGAGGACCCACTGCCCGCGCATGAACTTGCGATCCGTGTCGATGTACAGCAGGTTCTGTGCCAGGTTCGGGCCGAGATGAACGATCCGCAGGAACGTCTTGAGGACAATCAATTCCATGCCGGGTAGGCTCAGATTGATTGCTTCTTGACCATGGAATACGGTGTCCCTTTTCTCGAACATCATATGCTTCATTCGCTCCTCTTGTAGTACTTCGTTTCGGTTTGTGCCGGTGTTAAGCGACGCGCATTTCTTCCAGTGCCGCGACGGACTGCTCGTAGTACGCAATCGGCTTGCCGTCGAGACACTTGATGTCGTGCTCGGCGATGACGCGTTGCGGGCAGGCGTCCAGCCGCTTGATGGCGCCCTGGGTTTCCTCGTTGTTGACGGCTCCGACGCGCTTGTCTTGGTCCGGTCCTTTGTTGACCGAACTGTTGACGTGCACGATCAGATCGACCAGCGTTGCCGTAGAGATCATTTGGGCGAGCGGAACGTTGTCGATTTCGATTCCCAGGTACTCGCGCAGGACATCGACGATGTTCAATACGGTCGCGGGTTCGAGAATGGCTGCCGTGACTTCTTCGACGTTGTCGCCGCAGATTGAGGCATGGGCGAATTCGAAGTTGAGCAGAACGGCGACCCGGCCGACCAGGTAATTGACCGCCCAGGCAAACGCGATCGCTTCTTTGTAGTACGCGAAGTAGTCGCGGTCGCCGGGATCGGCCGGCTTCCATTCCAGCCAGATGCGCAATTTCGGGTACTTGGTAAGCACTTCGGCCCAGTAGTTGATCAGCCGTTCGCGCCCGGAGCGGAGGTCGTACTCGGTGTGCGGATAGCGCAACGAATCCGTCGCCGGCCACCAGATGAACACGCCTTCGCCCAGACCTTCTTCCAAAAGGTTCAGGCACATTTCCGCGCCCTCGTAGATGAGATCGCGGCTGCGCAGTCGGATGGCGGGATCGTTGGAGAGAATGGCGCCGCCGTTCCACAGGTCGGGCTGGCCGAAGGCGGGTACGGTTACGGCGAGATTCTTTTTGCCGTTGTCTTTCAGGGCCTTCTTGACTTCGCCAAGCGGAATGGCCGTGGGGCTATTCAATTCGCTGTAGGCGCGGATTCCGGTACGAACCTCATTCACGGTGTGAAACGAGGTGTGGGTACATACCGTCTGCGGCAGAGCGCAGATGGCTTTGAGTCGGGCGCGAACCTCGGGGATTCCCGGATAGGAATTGCCAAAGGGGTCGCTTTTGGGTCCCGGAACCCACAGGGGAAACGAGTGTCCTGTAATCATCAGATGTTCTTCCTTTGCTGTTACTTCGCCACATGTTTCTGTTATTTCTTTCTCTGCGTCCTGTAGGAAACGCAGAGTACCAGCTACTTACAGATCCGATTGGTTTTTCCCTCCTTTCGTAAACCTTAATCAGATCTTGCCAATATTAAAGAGGCTTAAAAACCTCCTTTTCACTAGCGCTAATTTAGCCTAAATTAGTCATTTTGTCAAGGTTAATAAAAATAAAACCAGGCATTAAGCCTGGCTTTATTTTAGAGCTGATTGATTTTTAGAGTCTTTCGTCTTTTTTAACCAAAGTCATAAAAAGCGTTGGTAGGATGAATAAAGTTAAAAATGAAGAAAGCATTAGGCCAAAGATAATGGCTGTACCCAAAGCTTTCCAAGTTTCATTGGAAAGAGTGATTGGGATAATGCCAAAAATCGTGCAGATTGAAGTAATAAAGATTGCCTCCAGTCGCGATTTGCCAGCATCAATAATGGCTTCTTCAAATTCAATGCCGTGGCGCAAATTAAGATTGATTTTATCTACCAGAATAATTGCATTTTTAACCACAATACCAAACAGCGCCAAAATGCCGATCAAGCCCGGGAAGCTTAAATTGATGCCGGTAATTGCCAGACCAAAAAATACGCCGATTAAAGCCAGGGGAATTGTGATTAAAATAATAATGGCTTTTTTGAAGGAATTAAATTGAATTACCAAAGTGGAAATAATCAGTAAGCCCGCCAAAAGCATCGCTTTCAAAATTGACATTACCGATTCGGTATTTTGTTCATTTTCGCCGCCATAAATAATCTGGTAGCCTGATGGGAGTTTATATTTTTTAATTTTACTTTGGAATTCACTCAAAACGGTATTGGCGCTGGTTTTACCGGTAACGCCCGCTGAAAGCAAAACCACTCTTTTTTGGTCGATTCTGGTGATGGTGTCAACGGAAGGTTTTAATTCAATTTTAGCGACGTCTTTGATAAAGACCGGTTGTTTTTTGGTATTGAGAATCTGTAAATTTTGAACTGCTTCCAAATTAGGAATTTTAGCCTTGTCAAATCTGGCAATGACTTTAATTTCGTCGCCTTTTTGAATGATGTTGGTTACTTCACTGCCAGAGATTGCCATTCTTAGCATCGAGCCGACGTAGTAAGCATTTAGATTGTATAGTTCCAATCTCTCTGGATCTAAAGTAAAAGTATAATCAGCCGGTGATTCTTTTAAAGAAATATTAATATCGGCTACGCCATTGATTGAAGCTAAAATCGGTTTTAGTTCGTGAGCGATTTGATCTAGCTTTTGCAAATCATCACCGGCAATGCGCGCTTCAAACGCCGAACCGGATGGGGGACCAGCCGAAGGGGATTGAACAGTAATGGTTGCTTCTTGAATATTTTTTAAATCCTTTCGAATTTTTTCAGCTAAATCATAAGACTTGATTTTGCGATCTTTTTTGTCTTTTAGTTTTAGGGTAATTGAAGCCACGTTTGACGGATTGCCAAAACTGCCGGCAATTGATTGGGCCGAACCCACACCCACTAAAGTCGAGAAATTACTGATTTCTTTGTATTGCAAAAGCTGAGTTTCGACTTGGGTAACAATTTTGCTGGTCTCGTCCAGTTTTAAACCGGTTGGCGCTTCAATATTAATATACAAACTGTCAAAATCGGAAGCGGAAAAAAATTCAGTTTGGATAATGCCAGTAATTGGCAACAAAATCGCAATTACAAACAAAACGCCGACTGCCACCAAGGTCTTTAGTCTGGTTTCTTTAGTTGCTAAAATTTTTCGTAAATATTTTTCATAAATTGGCAAAACCTGGTTAAAATGAATCACGCCGTGAATAATCCGACTGAAAGTATTTTCATCGTCATGACTGCCTTGCTCTTTTAATTTCTTTTTAATTAGCTCGTCGTTTTGCCATTCCTGTTTTACCAATTCGGCATTGCTAATCATAATTTGTCGGCCACTGATTTTGTACCATTTCACCAAAAAAATAACAGTGCCAAGACAGGCAAACGGAACTATGATTTTGAGCATCAGGCTTGAAAGAAACAAAGCTAAAACGCCGATGCCAAAAATTACGGCTAAAGCCCAAAAGAATAAATTTTTGGTCAGGCGAATTCTTTCCAAAACCGCCGCCAGGGGATGATTGATGATTAAAGCGATAATCAGCGATGAGATTAAAGTTACTGAAACGGTAATTGGAATTGATTTGATAAATTCGCCAATGATGCCAGTGGATAGTAGTAGCGGCAAAAATGCCCAAACCGTGGTGAGAGTTGTGGTCAGTAAAACAACTTTAAAATCGTTTAAAACCAGCAAAACCGCTTCTTCGGGCGTGAATTTACCGGTTTTTAGATATTGTTTGGTTGCCGACACTACCACAATCGCATCGTCAACCAAAAGACCCAAAGCTAAAATCAAAGAAAAAACCGAAAGGAAGTTTAAAGTAATGCCTTCAACCATCATAACGGTGAAAGTGGCAAAAAATACCAACGGTACGGCCATACCGGCCACAATCGCTTCTTTCAAGCCGACAATCAAAAATAAAATACCAACTACTAAAATTATAGTTAAAGAAAAGTCATGAGTTAACTGGTTAAAATCCTCATTGATTTGATCGGCGGTATTAGAAACAATAATATAGGAAATGCCCGGTGGAAAAGATTTAACCATTTCATCGATTTTTTGTTTTGATAAATCAGCCGCATCAATAATTGAACCGCCGGTTTTTTTGACAATACTCAAAGAAACTTCCGGTTGCGGTTGGCCGCCGTTATTGGAAAGTCGGGAGTAGACGGTTTTGTTGATTGCTTTTTCGGAAACTTCGGCAACATCTTTAAGATAAACAATCGCGCCGTTGTCGGTATGAAATAAAGGAATATTACCCAAAGCCTGGACATCATAAAATCTAGCATCGGCTCTGATCGGAAACGAAAATTTAGTGCCTTCAAAGGTGCCCGCTGGAATGGTTAAATTAGTGGCTTTGATAATTTGAGTTACTTGATCGGGCGAAAGACTGTAAAAAGTTAATTTTTGCGGATCATAGGCAATTTCAAATTCCTTTTGATCGCCGCCGGAAATAATCACTTCGCGAACGCCAGGGATTTTTTCCAATTCATCTTTTATTTCGTCAGCATATTTTCTCATGGTAAAACCGTCGTAAGGCCCGGTAATTGAGACAGTCATAATTGGTGTATCGTCAAAAGAAATTTCTTTGACGATTGGATCATTGGCGTCGGTTGGCAAATCTTTTTTTAGGTCGCTGACTTTGTCGCGTAAAGATCTTAAAGAATCATCCAAATTGGCCTTGGCGTCAAATTCTACCGTCACCGTCGAAATTGAATTGGAAGATTTGGAAGTAATTTTTTTAATTCCTTTTAAACCCGCAATTGCGGTTTCAATTTTTTTACTGATTAATTCTTCAACGTCCGAAGGCGAAGCACCCGGGTAAGTGGTGGCGACAATGGCGATTGGAATTTTAACTTCCGGCTGTGATTCGCGCGGTAAGCTGACAAAAGCATAAACACCAACAATGGTCAGTAACATGATTAATAAAAGCACTACCCGAAAATTAGAGACGAAAAAATTAAGCCAACTTTTTTTCAGCTCGGGATTAAATTTTAATTGGTTGAGATAAAGATAATCTGACGACTGGTTATCTTTTTTTTCAATATTATTTTGGTCGTCCATATTTATTGGGTTAAAGAAACTTGATCACCGTCTTGAATTAATTTGTTACCGTCAACAACGATAATGGTTTCTGGTGGCAAATCGGTTTGGATTTGGGCAGTTTCGCCCTCAACTTTGATTAATTTTATTTCAACTTTTTTGGCAATATTATCTTTGACCGTAAAAATATAATTGGCATTTTGGCCGATTTCAACCGCTGAAAGGGGAACGATAATGCTGTTTTGCTCGGTGACTTTTTTTTCAATGTCAACCAAAACGCTCATAACCGTGCCCAAAACAAAAGACTCGTAATCTTTTTGGTCAGGACTGACTTCAATTATAAATCTTTTGGTCAGGTCATCGGCTCGGGGTGAAACGCTTACCACTTTGCCGGGCAGTATTTTATTGTCGCTATTTCTAATTGAAACCGGCAAGCCAACGGTAATGGCGGTTAAATTTTCCTGGTCAACATAGAACTGAAGTTTAATATCTTCGGTTTGGCTGATGGCACCTAAAATTTGGCCGGCTGATACCGTGTCGCCATTGGCAACAGCTTTTTTGGTAATCTTTCCAGAAATTGGCGCAATGACCAAATGGGAATCGTATAAGCCTTGCAAAGTAATCAAAGCATTGCGGTATTGCAAATCAGCGCCGTCAAGCTGGGATTTAATCGTGGCTTTTAAAGATTCGACATTTTGGGCGGCGGTTTTTTCCTGTTGCAAAGCCAACTCGTAAGCTTTTTGGAG
>JBAYJS010000005.1:0-39912 GCA_041664985.1 Candidatus Buchananbacteria bacterium
GGTTGCCAAAACCAAATGGCCGGTTTCGGCCAAAGTGATGGTGGCAGCAATAGTTTCCAAATCGCGCATCTCGCCAACCATAATAACATTTGGATCTTGGCGCAAAACGTGAATCAAGGCGCTTTCAAAAGTGATCATGTCAGTATGAAGCTGACGCTGTTTGACAATACTTTTTTCGGGCCGAAAAATAAATTCAACCGGGTCTTCCAAGGTGATAATATTAGCTGAACGGTTGGTATTAATATAATTAATCATGGCAGATAAGGTCGTTGATTTGCCGCAACCGGTCGGACCAGTGATTAAAATTAAACCTTGGTTTAAATTTAACAGTTTATAGGCAACCTCAGGCATTTCAATTGTTTCCATGGTGGGAATATCGGAAGAAATTACCCTGGCAACCAGACCGACATTATCTTTTTCCCAATGTAAATTAACCCGAAAACGCTGGCCGGATTTTATTTCATAGGACAAATCCAGCTCGCGGTCGGTGAAATAAGCTTCCTTTTGTTTTTCGGTCAACATCGGCAAAATCATTTCTTGAGCGATTTTGTTGGTAATTTTTGATTGACCTTTGATTGGTTGAAGCTGACCATCAATTCTTAAAATTGGTGGCATGTCACAAACAATGTGCAAGTCGGAAGCTTTCTGATCAACGGCGATTTTAAATAGATCGTCTATCTTCATAGTATTTATTTTATTGATTAATTTCCCCAATTTTTTTTCTTTAATCCAGAAGCGGCTGCTTTAGTTTGAGCTTCCTGTTTACTTGAGCCAGTGCCGGTAGCAACCATTTCTTCCCCCAAATAAACACCAATTTGAAATTTTTTATCATGATCCGGACCGCTTTCTTTAATCACTTTATAATTTGGGGTAATGCCGGTTTTTTCCTGAGCGATTTCTTGAAATTTGCTTTTTGGATCCAAGTAAAGCTGATTGGAAAGAATGTAGGGTAGCTCGGGCAATAAAAAATTATGGATAAATTTTCCAGCCGTTTCATAATTTGAATCAAGATAAATCGCGCCGATTAAAGCTTCAACGGCATTAGCCAAAATGTAATTTCTGGCTTTACTGTTTTTGTCTTTTGATTCACCTTTGCTTAAATAAAGACACGATTCCAAATCAATTTTTTTGGCGATTTTGGCAAGCATTTGGCTGTTAACCAGGCTGGCGCGCCAGTTGGTCAATTCCCCTTCCGGATTGGGATAATTTTGATAAAGATACTCGGTAACAACCAATTCCAAAACGGCATCACCTAAAAATTCCAACCTTTCGTTGTGGGAAAGATTAAAATTTGGATTTTCGTTAATGTAAGAACGATGAACGAAAGCCTGCTTGAGTAAATCTTGATTAGTAAACTTGGTTTTTATTCTTTTTTCTAATTGAGAGAAATCTTTCATGTTAATTAAAGGAAAGATTGGCAAATTGAAATGCTAATTTCTTAGCATGCCAATTTCCCAACCTCTAAATTTAAATTATTAAGCGGCTAAGGGTGGAGTAGTTGGTTTATTTTCCGGTTCTTTTTGAGCGGCCATTTCTTTGTAAATGGTGCCTAAAACGCCATTGACAAATTTACCTGAAGATTCACCGCCAAAAGTTTTAGCCAATTCAATGGCTTCATTAATGGCAACTTTTTCGGGAATTTCCGGATCAAATCTCATCTCTTGAATGCCGATTCGTAAAACGTTGCGGTCAACCATGGTAATTTGTTCAATCGGCCATTCCGGAGCGTATTTGGTGATTAGTTTGTCAATTTCCGGTTGATTTTTAATTACGCCTTTAACCAGGTGTTCAATAAAACCATTATCGTCAAACTGAGGGGCAAACTCCTTTAGATTGCTACCAATAGTAAGAGAAACTTTACTCGGATCTTGATTTTTGTTGTTAAAATCCCATTGGTAAAGAGTTTGCAAAGCAATAGTTCTGGCTAAATGACGATTGGACATAAAGTAATTTTGGTTTTTTAGCTTTATAGCTTCTTAGCCTAAACCAAGAAGCTGTAATTAAAACTAATTATTTAGTTTCTTTTTTCTTTTTGGTTTTAGGTTTGATTACTTCTTTGCCCTGATAGCTGCCACAAAACGGGCAAACTCGATGAGGCATGGTTGCCTTTTTGCATTTTGGGCATTTGATTAAATTCTTTTTGGTTAAAGCGTCATGGGCGCGATTTCTTCGGCCGCGTGAGCGACTTCTTCGTTTAGCGGGTACTGGCATAATATTTATATTTTACTTTATTAATTAGTTTTTATCAATTTTTAGACAAACGTGGCGGAAGCGACTTGGTCTTTTTCTTCTCGGAATTTCATTAATCTGACACCTTGAGTGGCTCGGCCTAAAATATTTACGGCTTTTAACGGCAATCTGATAACCTGGCCTTTAGCTGAGATAATGATAATATCTTCTTCTAAGGCTTTGGAGTTAATTACCGTGGCAGCGACGATATTACCGGTTTTAGGCGTGATTTTGGCGGTTTTAATGCCTGAGCCGCCGCGGCCCTGGACTTTGTAATTGGAAAGGTTGCTTCGTTTGCCGTAGCCGTTGGCCATTAAAATCAGCAGCTGGCCGATTTTGCTGATGGTTGAATCAATAATATCCAAACTGACTAATTTATCATTACCTTTTAACCGAATACCCCTGACACCCGAGGCGGCTCGGCCCATGGCTCTCACTTGGCTTTCTTTGAAGCGGATCGCTTGGCCGCCGGCAGTGACCATAGTAATTTCATCTTTGCCATTAGAAGGTTTGACCCATTCGAGTTCGTCGTTTTTCTTTAAGCGAATAGCAATTAGACCGGAACGACGGATATTGGAAAAATCAGTCAGATCAACTTTTTTAATATTACCGTGAGTGGTTGCCATCACTAAAAATTTGTATTCGCCCAGTTCGCTTAGCGGCAAGGCAGCGGAAGTTTTTTCATCCGGAGCTAATTGCAAGAAATTAACAATTGCTTGACCCTTGGCGGTTCGGGAACCTTTAGGAATATCGTAAGCTTTAAGCTGAAAGACTCTGCCCTTGGTAGTGAAAAACAAAATATCAGAATGGGTGGTAGTGGTGAAAAATTGTTCCACCGCATCTTCTTCTTTAGTGGTTAAGCCGGCTACACCTTTACCGCCGCGACCCTGGGTTTTGAAAGTTTCTGGCGGCAAACGTTTAATGTAACCATCTTTGGTGATGGTAACAATTGTATCTTCATCAGGAATTAAATCTTCAGTGGTGAAATCTTTGGCGCCATGGGCAATAATTTGGGTTCTTCTTTCGTCGCCGTATTTTTCTTTAATTTCCAATAATTCTTTTTTAATAATACTTAAAATTTTGGATGAAGATTTGAGAATTGCTTCAAGCTCTTTGATTAAATCTAATTTTTCTTTTAATTCCTGTTCAATTTTTAATCTTTCCAAATTGGCTAATTGTTGTAAGCGCATTTCCAAAATGGCAATTGCCTGTCTTTCGCTGAGCTTGAATTTTTTAATCAAGTTTACTTTGGCGATATCTTTATCCTTGGATTGTTTAATGGTTTTGATAATCTCGTCAATTTTAGCTAAGGCCATTTTTAAACCTTCCAAAATATGGGCGCGATCTTTGGCTTTATTTAAATCGTAGACGGTTCGGGCACGAATAACGGTCTGGCGATGCTTTAAATATTCTTCCAAAATCATTTTCAAAGTCAAAACCCGCGGCTGAATGCCATCAACCAAAGCTAACATATTGGAATGAAAAGTGGTTTGTAACTCAGTTAGCTTAAAAAGAGAATTCAAAACTTTTTTTGGATAAGCATCTTTTTTCAAATCAATCACGACTCGAACGCCTTCTTTTGAAGATTCATCGCGCAAATCTTTGATGCCTTCAATTTTTTTCTCTTTTACCAAATCGGCAATTTTTTCCAAAAGCGTGGCTTTGTTGATTTGGTAAGGCACTTCAGAAACGATAATTTTAAAACTATCGCCTTTGCCCTCAACAATTTCCGCTTTAGCTCGAACGACTACCCCGCCCTTACCAGTGGCGTAAGTTTGTTTAATTTCATTGGCATCAAAAATTATACCACCGGTTGGAAAATCCGGGCCTTTGATAAAATTCATCAAATCATCAACATTGGCATCGGGATGATCAATCAAGTGAACCGTACCGTCAATGACTTCAGTTAAATTGTGCGGCGCAATATTGGTTGCCATACCAACGGCAATACCCATAGTACCGTTGATTAATAAATCCGGTAATCTGGCCGGTAAAACGGTTGGCTCTTTGTGGCTGCCGTCGTAGTTTGGCACGAAAGTAACGGTTTCTTTTTCAATATCAAGCAAAAGCTCTTCGGAAATATTTGCTAATTTAGCTTCAGTGTAACGCATAGCAGCGGCACCATCACCATCCATTGAACCAAAGTTACCTTGACCTTTAACTAAAGGATAGCGCATGGAAAAATCCTGAGCCATTCTGACCATCGAGTCGTAAACGGCCGCATCGCCATGAGGATGATATTTACCTAAAACCTCACCAACGACAGTGGCGGATTTTCGAAATTTTGCGCCCGGTCTTAAACCAATACTCCACATGGCATAAAGAATGCGCCGATGAACCGGTTTTAAACCGTCTCTGACGTCAGGCAAGGCGCGGGCAATAATCACTGACATGGCATAATCAAGATAGCATTCCTGCATTTCATCAACGATTGGTCGATTAACTAATTTACCAATACCAATCTTGCCATCCAAAATTTCCATTTGTTTTGGTTTGCCCTGAGTCGAATTAGTCAAACCCTGGCTGGCTGGTTTAATTTTATCTTTAGGACTGAGCCGTTTTGATCTCTTGTTTAGTTTTGACATATTCAATAAAAAATTTATTCAATAAATTTAAAAGTTTCAAACATTAATTCCGTTGAGGTGTTGTTTATAAAATCAAAAGCGACTAGAAAATAGTCATCTTTTTGCCAATACTTTTTAACTCCCGCTAGACTGGAAAAATCTGAAAGCAAGTCGTATTTTTTTATTTTAATTGATCTGTCTTCAGGGTTGGTGACAAAATTAACAATTACGGTTTTACCATCTTTTTCAGTCGGTGCTTTCGGTGTCAAGGTTGGTAAATATTTAATTTCAAATTTAAATTCTTGGTTTTGGTAAACCGGCCAGCTGGCAGTTTCCTTTTCGGCTAATTTTTTCTTTAATTTATCAATATCTTCATTGGTCAGAGTGCTAGGCGTAGTGGTTGTCGGGGTAATTTGTTTAATTGTATTTTGGGTTTGATTTAATAATTCTTTGGTACTGTCGGAAAAATCCGCCAAGTCTTTTTTTAAAGAATCCCATTGGGCGCTCTGGGGTTCGCTCAAAGTCGAATTTATTATTCCTTTAAAAGTAATCAGCCAGCCGCCAAAAATTGCAATCATCAAAACTATAATTGAAATTACAAAAATTAATTTTCTGGTGTCTTCATTTAAATCTTGGATTTGAAAAGGTTTTTTGGGTGGTTGGTTGTTGTAATTTTTATTTTTGCCAAAAACCATACTTTAGGGTTGCATGATAACGACTTGCAAATTTTGTTGGGGCAAATCTTTTTTTGTCACCTTAAATTTATTAATCGTTTCAGTTGGGCAAACACCAATTTCTTTACAAAACAAACTGACACTGTCTAATTTACTTTTGGTTTTTAGTCCAGGCAAATCATAATGCATTGGAATAACCACTCGCGGTTCAAGTTGACTGATTATTTCGGTTGCCTTTTTGGCATTAAGGGTATAGGCGCCACCAACCGGGATCATTAGTATGTCTACTCCCTCTAGTTTTTCCACCTGTTCATCGGTTAGGGTATGACCCAAATCACCCAAATGAGCCAAACTTACGCCATCAATTTCAATTCGGTAAATGATATTACTGCCTCGATCCTTACCCTCATTGGCATCATGGTAAGAATTAATGCCATAGATAAAAATATTTTTTACCTCATATTCACCCGGTTGTTCAATAATGAAAGGTTGGTCATCATTAACACCCTTAACGCTTTCCAAATTATTGTGATCATAGTGCTGATGACTGATTGTTACAACATTAGCGGCTAATTTTGGTAATTTTAAGCCTAAAGTTTTATCAAATGGATCAGTGACTAAAGCGCAATTTTGACCTTCTAGTTTAAAGCAAGATTGGCCAAACCAGGTAATAATCATAAGTTATAAATATAAGAGTTTAATTAAAAAAATGACTGCTATTTGTCTCTTTTATTTTAGCAAATAATCCTAAAAATGGCAAGAAAAAAGGCCATAAAATTATGGCTAATTTGAGCCAATTTTTTAGCTAATTTTTGACTTTAATCAAAATCGATATCACCAAGTTCTGGGTCATCTTCCTTATCTTTTGGCTCAGGTTTGGCAAAAGCGCTAATACTTGGAGTGGAGTTGACTTTGGGCGGTTCTTTGATATTTAGAGCTTGGCCTAAAACGCTGCCTTGGGGGTAATATTTTTGCATTGAATCAATTCCACTGGCTTCTTCTTCGGCTAGTTCCCTCATATTGTCGTAATTAATAGCAGCGGCAATCTTTGGGTTCATTGGTCTTGTTTGGCCCAAGCTAGATCCGGTTGATATTGTTGGTTGGCTTGTTTTGGAGTCAGTGGCAAAATTTACCGCCCTTTGCCTTGGTTCGGTGCTGGCTGTTGGGCTAGAAACAGTCTGAGTTTTTTGAGGATAAGCGCTCAAACCTTTAACAATTTGGCGAAAATCAGTCATATCCGCCCGAGAAATTTTATCGCTAAGCATTAATCCTCTGGCCTTGGTCATTAGTCTGGCTCGGGTTTTGTAGGATAAACCGGCTGAATGTTTAGGTAATTTTGCTAATTCTTCGCCCAAAAGACCCTGGAAGGTCTGCAAATCTTTTTTAGATAAATTTTTGGCATAGGAAAATTTTCCAGCCTGCTTAGCACTTCTTAAAGCGCCAGCCAAACCGACTTTTTTTCGGCTATCAAAACTACCGGCGCGGAAAAAACCACCGGTGCCGATCTTGCTTACTGATATTTTGTCTTGAAAGCGATTAGTTGCCATAAATTAAATATCCATTTCGACCAATTCATCTTCAAATAAATCATCTTTTTTGGGTTGGCGCATGGCTGGAGTTGGTCTTTGGGATTGAAGTGATTTTTCTTGCTTTTGTTTTCTGTCCGCCGCCGTTTTTTCTTGTTTTTGTTTTTCCGCATCAATCTGGCTGACTGGTTTTTTGCCCAGCACGCTTCGGGGATCATAATGGGTAAGGCTTTTACCTCTTTCCTCGGCTGACAGTTCTTCCCCTAAATCAATGGCAATTTGAGTCCGGACGTGTTTTTGTCTAATTGCGGCTTGGGCGGCTAAATCTTGTTCTCTCTGCCAAGTGGCGGCTTTTTGGTACATCGAAGACGGTGCTTTAAATTTTGGAATTTTACCCTGGCTTTGTAAATAGCGAATCGCTTTTAGAGCCTGGTCTTTACTTAGTCTGGTTTTAAACAAATAACTGCCCATGCCTGCAGCTTTCAAATCCTTAGCCAATTTTACCGGAAAATATTTTTTATTGCCAGCTAAAATTTTTTTAAAGTTATCTCTGGAAATTTTTCCGGGTAGTTCTTGCATAATATTTAAATTGTCTTTTAAGCTATGATTATTTTAGCATAAATCCTTTTAATTTATAACCCTGGTGTCTCAAAGCCGGAGTTTTAAGCCAAAAAATCCTAAAAGGCATGATTTTCTTAGGCTCTTGATTAATATTTACAAATATGTTAATATAGGATATACTTTTTTAGTCATTAATAATTTAACTAATTCACTCCAGATTTTCAATAATTTGGGGGCTTTTGGCCAGTTTGGCCGAAGGCTAATCAAAAATTTATGACAAAAAACGAGACTAAAGTTGAATCAAGTTTGCAAGACAAATCAGTCTCTGCTAATCAAACCTCCCAGTTTAGAAAGATGTTGGCTGAGGGGGATTTTATTAAAATACCTAAAGTTGGTGATATTGTTAAAGGCCAAATCATCGATATCTCACGCTCAGAAGTTCGGCTAGACATCGAAGGCCTAACCACCGGTATTGTTCGCGGCCGCGAATTCTATGACGAATCAAGCGAATACTCCGATTTAAAAGTCGGCGACGAAGTTGAAGCTACGGTGATTGAATTGGAAAATGAAAACGGTGAAATGGAACTTTCTTTACGCTTTGCCGGTCACCAAAAAGTTTGGGACGGTTTAGGTGAACTATTAAAGAGCGGTCAGATTGTTAAAGCCATAGTTACTGATGCCAATCGCGGCGGTTTAATGGTTAAGCTTGGGAAAATTTCCGGCTTTTTACCGGTTTCCCAATTAATGCCAGAACACTATCCTCGCGTTCCCGGCGGTGAAAAAGGTAAAATTTTGGAAAGATTGAAAAGCTATATCGGTAAAGATTTTGATGTTAAAATCATTGACGTTAACGAATCAGAAGATAAATTAATTGTTTCGGAAAAAGCGTCTTGGGAAGAAAAGCAAAAAGAAGTGATTGCCAGCTATAAAGTCGGCGACGTAGTTGAAGGTAAAGTCACCGCGGTTACCGATTTTGGCGTTTTTGTTGAATTCGGTGCTGACAAGCTTGAAGGCCTGGTTCACATTTCCGAGCTGGCTTGGCAAAGAATTGACGATCCGGCTGATTTTGTCAAAGTTGGCGATATCATCAAAGCTGAAATTATCAACGTCGAAGGTTCAAAGATTTTCCTTTCCATGAAAAAACTCAAAGACGATCCGTGGAAGAGCGTTGGCGAAAAATATAAAGTCGGTCAAACTGTCAAAGGCACCGTTTTGAAAGTTAATCCTTTTGGCTTGTTTGTCGAACTGGATCCGGATATTCACGGTTTAGCCCACATTTCGGAATTATCCGATAAACCGCTGACTGATCCTAGAGAAATTGCCAAACCAGGTGACGTTTTGGATTTTAAAGTTTTATCCTTAGAACCAAACAATCATCGCTTGGGTTTAAGCGTTAAGGCTTTGAAAGAAAAAACCCCTCGCGTGGCGGAAAATACTTTGCCAGCCGAGTCTGAAGTAGTTGAAAAATAAGTTCCAAAATTCTTGGAATAATTAGTAAAAATTTACTTGATAAGATAGTCTAAAACGGGTATAATAATAAAAGATTTACCCGTTTTAGCTTTAAATTTAATCTATGAAAAATTTAACCAAAAATTTCCTAGTCATATTTCTGGTTTTTCTGGTGGTTGCCAGTCTTTTTAGCGTCTATTTAAACCCGGAAAGCCAAAAAACCACGCTCGATATCACCACGATGGTGGAAAAAATTAATCAAGGTCAGGTCAAAACCATGAAGGTGGTTGATAATAAAATTATTTTAGGCTTGACTGATAATTCAACCGCCGAAGTCCAAAAAGAACCGACCGAGTCTCTTGGCGCTTTGCTAAAAGATTACAGTGTTGATACGGAAAAATTAAAGCAAGTCAAAGTCAGCGTCGAGCAAGATTCCAGTTTGGAATTTTGGTTGACCACTTTATTGCCGTTTTTAATCCCCTTCATTTTGGTCGCCGGATTTATTTATTTCATGATGCGCCAAGTCCAGGGAGCCAACAGCAAAGCCATGACTTTTGGTCAGAGCAAAGCTCGTGAAGTCGCACCGCAGGATCAAAAAAATAAAATTACTTTTTTGGATGTAGCCGGCGTAAGAGAAGCTAAAGAAGAATTAACTGAGATTGTTGAATTTTTGAAAAATCCCAAAAAGTTTTTAAATTTAGGCGCACGAATTCCTAAAGGGGTTTTATTGGTTGGGCCGCCAGGTACGGGAAAAACTTTATTAGCCAGAGCCGTTGCCGGCGAAGCTAATGTGCCATTTTTTAGTATTTCCGGTTCGGAATTTGTCGAAATGTTTGTTGGTGTCGGCGCTTCTCGTGTTCGCGATTTATTTCGTAAAGCGAAAAAAAATTCACCTTGTATAATTTTTATTGATGAGCTGGACGCGGTTGGTCGTCAGCGGGGAGCCGGTTTAGGCGGATCTAACGACGAACGCGAGCAGACTTTAAATCAAATCTTGGTTGAAATGGACGGTTTTGACGCTACCACCAATGTTATTATTATTGCCGCTACCAATCGGCCGGATATTTTGGATTTAGCTTTGTTGCGGCCGGGCCGGTTTGATCGCCGAGTGGTTTTGGATGCACCAAACATTGACGATCGAGAAGCGATTTTGCAAGTTCACGCCAGAAAAAAACCATTAGCTAAAGATGTCAATTTACGAAGAGTGGCCGAACGCACACCTGGTTTTACCGGCGCTGATTTAAACAATTTATTAAATGAAGCGGCAATTTTGGCGGCCAGAAGAAATAAAACTAAAGTTGAATTAGCCGATGTTTTGGAAAGTATTGAAAAAGTGATTTTGGGTCCGGAAAGAAAAAGTCATTTACTTTCTGAAACCGAGAAAAAAATTACCGCTTATCATGAAGCCGGCCATGCTTTGGTGGCTCATCAGCTACCGGGTTCGGATCCGGTTCAAAAAGTTTCAATTGTTTCCCGCGGCCGCGCTGCCGGTTATACTCTAAAAATGCCAACGGCTGACAAATATTTCCAAACCAAAAAAGAGTTTACCGATGAGTTGGCGGTGCTTTTGGCCGGATTCATTACGGAAAAAGAAATTTTTGGCGATACTTCAACTGGTGCTTCCAATGATTTGAAAGAAGCTACAAAACTGGCTCGTCGGTTGATTATGGAATTTGGTATGAGTGATGCTTTGGGTCCGAGAACTTTTGGCAAAAGAGAAGAATTGATATTTTTAGGCCGGGAAATTACCGAGCAGCGCGATTATAGTGAAAAAATTGCCGAAATGATTGATGGCGAAATTACCAAATTTATCAGTGAGGCGTCTAAATTGGCTAAAGATACCATTAAAACCGAAAGGTCAAAATTGGAAGAAATCGCCCAGGCCCTTTTAGCGAAAGAGACTTTAGAACGGGAAGAGTTTGAAGCGATTTTTACCAAAAAAGAACCAACCAAAACAGCTTAAAAAAGTTAACATAAAAATATGTATACCTATTGGCAAGTTTTCAAGCAAGCTTTTAAAATTGCTTGGCAAAATCCGGGTCTTTGGCTTTTTGGCCTTTTTACCGCCCTTTTAGGCAGCGCCGGCGGCTTAGAACTGATTATGAGTGGTTATGGTTTTGGCGGCCAAGGTATTATTGTTTCTTTCTGGCAAGGTCTGGTCGAAGGTGGCTTGTTTACTGTCGCCGGTTTTCACGGCTTTACTAAAATTTTATCAACCAATCCGTTCTATTTGTTTGTGATTATTTTGTTTGCTTTAGCTGCGATTGGTATTACGGTTTTAGTTTTATGGTTTTCAATTATTTCTCAGTCGGCTTTGATCGGTCAAGCAATCAGTATTAGTAAAAGTAAATCCCTTAATTGGCGCGAAAGCTTTGATTTGGGTTTAACAAAATTTTGGAAGGTTTTATTTTTAAATTTATTAGGTCAGGCAGTCGTTTGGACATTGCTGTTTGTCATCAGTTTTTTTGGGATTTTAAGCCCAACCAATTCCATATCGATTATTCTGACTTTTATTTTTGAAACTTTAGCCGTTGGTTTGGCTTTTGCTTTTTTATTAATTTTATCTTTTGTGGTTAAATTTGCGGTTTGTGGTGCGGTTTTGAAAGATTGGTCATTCAAAGAAACCATCAACCAGTCGATCAAGCTTTTTTTTCAAAATTGGTTATTGGGTTTGGAAATTGCCGTGGTTTTGTTTGCGATTAATTTGGCGGTCAATGCTATTTCGGTTTATCTTTTATCCTGGTTGTTTTTCTTTGCAGTCAAACTTTATGCCGCTTTTTACTTTGGCTTGGTTTTTATCTTTTTGTTGCTTTTAGTCACTTTTTTGCTGATTCAGATTTTATTGGTGATATTTCATTGGTCGGTTTGGGCAATAATTTTTGAGCTAGCCTCCAATAAAAAATTGGCAATTCGCAGTTTTATTGCTAGAATTTTTCAAAAAAAGATGCTTTAAATTCTTCTCATTACTTTTTCAGCCGGTCGCCTTTGGCGACCGGCTTTTTCTATTGCTTGTAAGTTATGCCAAAAAAAATTATAATTAAAGAGAAAGTAAACCAAAACTATGCCAAATGATGACGAAATAATTAAAGGAATTTTATCCAGCCAAAGGCCAAAGATTGCCAGTCAGGAAACCGAGGAAAAGTTTGTTGATAAAATCAAAAATATCAGTGTAAAAGAAAAGGAACGTGAGGCCCAAGTGACTGCCTCAATGAGCGGTATGCAGTACATTGATTTGAAAGGTTTTCCGATCAGTGCTGAAACTATTGGCGTTTTAAGCGAAGAAGAAGCCAAAGCGCTGCAAGCGATTTGTTTTTTTGTCGGACCAAATGATGTTCGAATTGGCGCAATCGTGCCTAATGATCCAAAGCTTGAACCGGTGATTAAAAAAATTGCCAAAGATTATCGGGCCGAAGTTCAAGTTTATTTGATTTCGCAAAATAGTTTTGATTTTGCTTTTCAGCTTTATCGAACCATTCCTAAAATCAGAAAATTTATCAGTGGTGTTGAAATTACCGAAGACGAAATCAATAAATACGAAAAAGAAATTTTAACTTTAAAAGATTTGGATAATCGGCTCAAAGAAGTTTCCATTACAGAAATGCTGACTTTGATTATTGCCGCCGCCATTAAATCCCGATCTTCCGATATTCACATTGAAGCGGAAGAAAAAAACATTAAAGTCCGTTTTCGAGTTGATGGCATTTTGCAAGACGCCGCTAATTTGGATATGAAAGTTTGGTCGCAGGTGGCAGCCAGAATTAAATTGGTTGCCAAATTAAAAATTAATATTGAAGACCGGCCGCAAGATGGTCGCTTTACGATTTTTTTGACCAATGAAAAAATTGATGTTCGTGTTTCCTGTCTGCCAACCGCTTACGGCGAAAGCGTGGTTATGCGGTTATTAATGTCTTCGGCCGTTGGTGTGGCGTTTGAGGATTTGGGGTTGCGCGGTAAATCTTTTGAAGCTTTAAAAATTGAAATTGAAAAACCAAACGGTATGGTGGTTACAACCGGGCCGACCGGTTCTGGTAAAACCACGACTTTGTACGCGGTTTTGAATAAATTAAATAATTCCGGTACTAAAATTATTACCATTGAAGATCCAATCGAATATAAATTGGCCGGTATTAATCAAAGTCAGGTTGAACATAGCAAAAATTATACTTTTGCCAATGGTTTAAGGTCGATTTTGCGGCAAGATCCCGACATTGTTATGGTTGGTGAGGTTCGTGACCTGGAAACGGCAGAAATTGCGATTAATGCCGCTTTGACCGGTCATTTGGTGATTACGACTTTGCATACCAACGATGCGGCGGGTACCATCCCCCGTTTACTGTCAATGCAGGTTAAACCGTTTTTATTGGCGCCGGCAATTAACGCCATGATTGGTCAGCGGTTGGTTAGAAAAGTTTGCCAAGCATGTAAACAAGAAGTCGAGCTAGATAATAAAACTTTATCGCGGGTGATGCAAATTTTATCAGAAATCCCGGAAGTTTCCGGTTTTAAAGTGCCACCGGAAGAATTAAAAAAATTGAAATTTTACAAAGGCAAAGGTTGTGAACAATGTCAGGGACTTGGCTATAAGGGTCGAATTGGTATTTTTGAAATTATGACCATGAATAAAGAAGTGGAAAAATTAATTTTAACCGGCCAGGTTTCCGAATATGATATGCGGGCAATTGGTATTAAGCACGGTATGATTACCATGATTCAGGATGGTTTGCTTAAAGCCAGAGACGGCATTACCAGTGTGGAAGAAGTCTTTAGGGTGGCTAAAGACAGTAGCGCTGAATTATAAAATTTTTAAATAAAAAAGTAGAGACGCGCAATTTTGTGTCTCTACTTTTTTATTCTACTCTTTATCGGCAAAATTTTGGTAATCTTTATCTTTATCGATTAATCCTTCAATTAGCTCTCGCAAAAAATCAGCCTTAGTCAACCTGGTATTGTGAGTTTTCCATTGCAAATAACGTTCAATTCGCGAAGTGATTCGTAAAGTGAATTTGATATTTGGTGTTTCTTTGCCTTCGCCGGTTTCAATTTTGCGTAAAAATTCGACCAAGATTTCATTTAAATTTTTAACGGTGTAATATTCCAAATTCAAAAGTTTGGCGGCCTGATGGTCTTTTTTAAGGTGGATTAAATTTTGATTAATTATTTTATCTTTTAGGCAAAGATAAAGAATCGGTTTATGATGCGCCAAAGCAATGGCAATCAAATAGCCGCTTTCGGCCAGTGGCCGCGTACCTTCAATAATTAAAGCATCCATTTTTTCAATCATACTCTCGCCGCTTTGCTCGATTTTTTCCAAATCCTGAGTCGGCCAGCCGACCAAATTGCGATTAGCCAAATTGCTCATTACCAAAACGCCCGAATCATTAAGCGTATCAATGATTTGAGAAAAAGTTTTTTGCAGCCTCTCTTCGGCTTGATTGTCGGCGGTAAAATAAACTCGCATAGGCTAACTAATTATTTCTCCGGCGATATTTTTTGCCATTAACTCTTTGACCGCTTTTGGATTTTTAGCCACGCCGGTTGCCCACATAAATTTAGTGACAGTTGTCGGCCAGGTCATGTTTTGGATAGTAATAATATTTTTTGGTAAAAATAGCGGGTCTTTGAAAGATTGATTCCAAATCACCACCGGTAAATCAGCGGCTTTTTTGCTTAAAAAATTAATTAATTCAGTCGGTAAATTACGATACGAATTGGCGTTGACAACAATCCCCTCTTTGTCAGCGATTTGGCTGGCTAAATTTTTATAATCAATCAACGGTGAAAGAGTAATAGTTTGAATTTTTTCATTGAGACTGTCAAAAAGTTTTGGTTTACCTTTGGGATTGAAAACGGCTTTGTCGTAAATTCTAACGCTAAAATCAATCCGACCCAAAGTGCCGCTTAGCGGCGCGTTAAAAGCGTTTAATGAGGCATCATTTGATTCGACAGATTGGCTGGCTCGGATTAAGCGATTACCAAACATCAAACAAACTTCCGGCAATTTGTAAGTGGCGGTTTGGCAGGCATTAATTAAATTGGCGCGGATTTCAATTTTTCGGCTATCGGGTTGGTCTGATTTAACACCGGCAAAAATTATTGACTTGTTTAAATTTTGCAGTAAAAAAGAAACGGCCGAGCTGGTGTATAAAATATTGTCGATGCCATGCAAAACGATAAAACCCTCGGCTTTGTTTAAGCGCTGGTAAATTTCTTTGGCAAGCCTAAACCAAGTTTGTGGTGTAAGGTCTGCTGAAGGTTGCGTGAATAATAAAACCGGCTCAACGTCAGCAATGATATTGAGATCGGCCATTGGTTCTTGCCAATCCTGCGGCCGCAAAGAGGCTGACTGGTGGCAAATAAATAAGATAATTTTTTTACGGGGAATAACCATAAAGTTGGACGCCGTCACTAAGTAACAGCCGTCTCTATAATTGTAGAATCTTTTTTAAAAAAAGACAAGCCGGGTTTTGGCTGGTAAAATAGGCCAAAAAGATAAAAAAAGTCTACCGAGGGGAAGGCCGGTAGAGGGTGTTCAGGGAACAAATAGTCCTCCGTGAGGGGTTGAGTTTGGTTTCAAGACAAGAAGAATGGTTTGGTTTGTTCGGGCCGATTGGTCCGGATAAGATGGATGGGTGGATAGCCGGCAAAGCCGGTAGATCGGGCCGCTAGGCAAAGCCTAGGCGGCAAGCTTCACACAATCATATGTAGCCGTCCTCCTTCCCTTTTGAAGGTTGCGCGTCTTCAGCCGTTCTGCTGCTCCTGGTGTGCCTTCGCGTTCTTTGCGAATACGGCGTTCTCTTCTTCGCCGGCGAAGCCGGTCGTCGGGGTGCCGCGGGTCGCGGCGTCGGGTTTGTCGTGCATGGTCTGTCCTCCGTGTAGGTTCTCTGCGTGAGAGTGCGTTGGTACCAGTCAGCCTGGCAGCTTAAGTCGGTTTGGACATCTTCCCCTGGTACATTACTGCACCGCAAATTTGTCCAACTTTCCTAGCTGTCATAGGTTTGGCCGGTTGCCAATTCGCACGTGTCTTTTTCAATATAAAACATTATAAAAAATTTGGCAATATCAAAAAACCGCTTTAGTCAAGGCGGTTTTTTAAACTTAATTTAGCTTAAATACATTTTTTCCAGTTCTTTTTGGTAATGCTCTTCAATTATTTTTCGTCTTAATTTCAGGGTAGGAGTCAGCTCGTCTTTTTCCTGGGAAAATTCAGCGGCGATAATTTTAAATTTTCTGATTTTTTCCCAATCGGCTAGCTGCTGATTAATTTTTTCAATTCGGTCTTTGAATAAAGCGGTTAATTTTGGGTCATTAATCAGTTGATCGGGTTCTTTACTGGTCATACCAAGCTCAGTTAAACTGTTGGTAATTTCTTGCCAGTCCGGAATTAATAAGGCCACCAAATGGCCTTTACCATTGCCATAAACCATTGATTGAGTAATCAGGTGGTCATCATTTAAAATTACTTCCAGCTGTTCGGGCCAGGCGATTTTGCCATTAGAAAGAGAAATCATTTCTTTTTTGCGGCCAATAATCATTAAAAAACCTTCGCTATTCATAAAGCCCAAATCACCGGTATGCAGCCAGCCGTCAGAATCAATCATTTCTTTGGTTAGGATTTCATTTTTATAATAGCCAGCCATAATGTTTGGCCCTTTGACCAAAATTTCTTTGTCTGAAGCGATTTTTATTTCCACCCCCGGCAGCTGTTGGCCGACCGTACCAAATTTAATATTATCTTGCCGGTTGACCGAAATTACCGGCGCGGTTTCAGTCAGGCCGTAGCCTTCTAAAATCGTTATGCCCATTCGGGCAAAAAATCGGCCCAGTTTATGATTTAAAGTCGCGCCACCGGAAATTGCAAATCTTAGTTTACCGCCAAAGTTGCCTCTGATTTTTTTAAAAACCAATTTATCGGCCAGCCAATGAGAAAAAGTTTTTGGGTTTTGTTTTAGCGCCCAAACAAATATTTTGTATTTTAATTTGCCGCCCGATTTTACTTTTTCCCAAATGCCATCATGAACGCGTTCAAAAATTCTAGGCACGGAAACCAAAATAGTTGGCTTAACTTCTTTTAAATTTAACTTTAAAGTTTTAACGCTTTCCGCATAAGCCAAACAAGCGCCGCGGCAAATGAAAGGCGCATAATAGCCGATGGTTCTTTCCAAAACATGTGAGAGCGGTAAAAAAGAAAGTAAAACATCGTGCTCATCAACCGGTACGGCTGTGACGGCCGCTTCGGCATCAAATAAAAAATTACGATGCGTCAGCATGACACCTTTGGGTAAAGCGGTGGTGCCGGAAGTATAAATGATACTGGCAATGTCAGTGGGATTAACTTCAGGGCTGATTTTACGCTCGGATTTTTTGCCCAATTCCATCAAGTTTTCCAGGCTAATTATTTTTTTATTCAAATCTTTGTGATTTTGGGGCTGATCCAAATCAATAAAAATTATAGTTTTCAAAAGCGGTAAATCCTTGATAACCAAAAGTAATTTATTGAATTGTTCCTGATTGGAAACTAAAATTGCCGTGCTTTCCGAATCGCTTAAAATATGTTGAATAATTTTTGGCGATAAAGTGGTATGAACCGGCACGACAATGGCGCCTAAAGTCATTATTGCCAAATCCATTCTGACCCATTCGGAGCGGTTCTCACTTAAAATCGCCACTCTATCCCCTTTACTGATGCCAAGCTCCAAAAGTCCTTTGGTCAAAGTATTTATTCTTTTTTCCAGTTCGGCAAAAGTCATTTCAATGTAGGCGTCATGATATTTGAATTTCAAGGCCGGCCGTTTGGGAAATTTTTTGGCGGTTTCTTTAAATTTTTGAGGGATGGTTAGCATAAATTTTAGCCAATAAAATCAGGTAGGTTTTAAAATTAATAATAATAAAATTATATACTTAAAGCTCGAGTCTCACAAGCATTAAAACAAAATCCGCTTCTTGGGCCTACCCATCGTCCGAGGGCGATAGGTAAGCCGCAAAAGCGGATTTATTCAATGTCACAAATGAAACGGTAAATGGCTTTGTAGATTAACCAGCGTTTTTCGTCCAAAGCGATTGAATGGCCGCAGCCATCAATCCATAGAATTCTTTTATTTTCTGAGCCTAGTTTTTCATGTAAATACTGAGCGGATTTGGGGTGGACCACGGCGTCGGAATTTGAATGAATAATTAAGGCCGGCGCGGTGATTTTTTTTAGCGACGGGATAGTGAAATTTTTTATTAAAGAAAAAAGTTTTTTTAAACTGGCGGTGGGAATAACCGGATAAACCACTTCTGCTTGTTCGGTGTAGCTGAATTTGTAATTATTGCCGCGCTTTTTATAATTTTTAATTAGTAGGCCGTAAGTGTAAAGCCGAATTTTGGCCAAGCGTTGCCAACGTATTTGGATTGGCGTGCCGATTGAAACAAAACCCGCTAGGTTGCTTTCAAATTTTTCGGCCAGATGAATCGCTAAGTTACCGCCAAACGAACTGCCAATAACAAATATTTTTTTAGTTTGACTTTCTAAAAAAGAAAATGCTTCCTCGGCTGATTTTTGCCATTCAGCGATAGTGGTTTTTGCCAGATCCGAAGGCGTGGTACCATGGCCGGCAATTTTTGGCGCGTAGACAGTCAAACCTTTTTCGGACAAATATTTGGCTAGATCACAAAATTCAAAGGGTGTGCTGGTAAAGCCGTGCAAAAGTAAAATTCCAACCTCGCTGCCTTGGGGCAAATATATCGTTTTGTCTTTATTGATGATATTTTTGAATTTTAAAAAATCGACATTGCCTTTAGCGCTAGGTTTGCCGGTATACTTTTCTAGTATTCCTAGAATTTTGTCTACCATAGATTTTCTAAAAATTTTATTTTTGTTTTTGCAGTTGCTTATAAAAAATACGTTAATTTAGCTAAAAGGTCAAGAGGACAAAAGGAGGATAAAGTGTTTGTAACATTGATTTTTTTTATAAAGGTTGCTATATTTATGCTTGTTACCATGTTTTAGAGTAAATTGTTTTAAAGATTGACAGATCAAGTTTAGGCCATAGGCGGGATAAACAAGGGACTTTTACCCCGCCATTTGCCCTCATAGTTTTACGGATAGAATCCCACCCAAAGCTTTAAAAAATTTAATAAATCCTTAGTTTATTTATTAAAACGCCTTCGGCTTACAATCCCTAAAAGCAGGTTAAGTTTAAAGCTTTAGGCGGGACAAGCAAGGGACTTTTACCCCGCCATATGCCCTCATAGTTCAACGGATAGAATAAGGGACTCCTAAGCCTTAGATCCTGGTTCGATTCCAGGTGAGGGCAAATGGCGGGGCCTAAGCCTTAGATCCTGGTTCGATTCCAGGTGAGGGGCATTAATGATGGTAACCAGACTAATCTAAAATAATAAACCGCTTACCTACTATTACCCATGGGCTGTTAGCTCAGTTGGCTAGAGCGCCGCATTCGCATTGCGGAGGTCGGGAGTTCGACTCTCCCACAGTCCATAGGTAATAATAGGTAAAATTAGACAAATTCAGTCAATCAAAAAACAAAGAAAAGAGATCACTTTAGATAAAGATGGTCTTTTTTGTTTTAGAATAATTATTTTACGACACTATATTTTAGCTAAAATATAACAATAATTCTGAATTTTTTTTATAAGTTATCTGCAATATATTGAATATTGGCTATAAATATAAACAAATTTTGAGATTAAACTATATTAATAAAACATAACTAGATAATTAGCTAATTTAAGCCATATACTGGCGTCGTAAAATACAATTTCTTTAGTTATCAACATATTTACTCTTGACAAGAATTAAAAATTATCATAGTATGTAGACTGCTCTTTTTGATGGTGTCAGGTCTAGCCGTTGCCGTTAGGTGACTGGCAAAACCTGTTTTTTTACCCATAGGCTGGTTATCTGCCTTTCCAGCTTGTGCGGGGCAAGAAGCGCTGTGTTTCACTTACCACGACTCTCTGCGGGAGTCGAACGGGTACGCCCTCCGCGTACATCAGCGCTTCTGTCTACAGGGACCGGAATTTGACCTCTTGGGAAAGTCGCAAGAGGAGGTCAGGTTTTCGGTCCCTTTCCCTATAATTTTGTAAATTTAGATAAAAATTTTGGATCTTTTGACAAGTATAAATTTCGAGTATATAATAGATTCATTGTGTTGATTGGGTCATCTAAAGAAAAGGATTAGAAACTAGTTAATTCTTTTCAAGTGAGGGGCCCTTAGCTCAGTTGGCTAGAGCGCCTCCATGGCATGGAGGAGGTCAAGGGTTCAACTCCCTTAGGGTCCACCAAAAAAGAATGTTTCGCAAGGAACATTCTTTTTTGTTATGTTTAGATTGAGTTTTTAACGCAGTGATCTATGAGATATTTTGAACTTGGGCGTTTTTTAATTCCCTCTTTAAATTGATCTTTTTTGGGGCAAAGATCAAAAGGGACAGGCCGATAATCATGCCACAAACCCCAATTAATGAAAATGCACCGGAATTACCAAGCATGTCAGCAATAAACCCAGCCGTCATTGGACCAATGACATAGCCTAAATTGCAGTAAAAATCCTCAATTCCTTCAATTTCTTTTTCATAAACTAGGGTTTCGCTGATATAATCGGCAAAAGCGCCATTGATTGCCGGCCAAGCCATAGCGGTAAAAATTGAGGAAACAAAAATATCTAATATGACAAATACCGGATTCTGAATAAAGTAAATTAAGGAAAGAAAAAATGAACCGACAATTAAACTTAAAAAAGCAGTTCTTTTTTTGCCAAATTTACCGGTGATTCGGCCGATTGTCCAACCAACCAAAAGAGCCGGTAAAGAGTAGGCGGTCATAAAAAAGCCGGCAAATTGGTGGATTTCAGCCAAGCTTTCCGCTAATAATGGACCAATGGTCCAAAAAAACGAGTCTAAGATATTAAGGAATAACATTAAAATCAAGACTGGAAAGAGAATTTTACCAATCCGGCCCCACAAAATCATTTCCGACCAAGCATTTTCGCTGGTATGGCATTCTGATTTTATTTCTTTGATGCCATTTTTTTTATTAATTAAAATTAAAACCAGAAAGAAAGTGATTGAAACAATGAGAAAAATGTAAGCCAGGGCAAATGGTTTCCAAGTCACATTTTCCACCAAAATAAAACCGACCATGATTGGCGCAATCAAATAGCCGATTGAGATAAAAAATTGAAGTAGGCCAAAACTTTGGGAATGGGCATCTTTACCGGTGTAGCGACTAATATAATCAAAATTGCCAATATTTTTAAAATCATAATAAATACCCCATAAAGACATGGCAATCAGATAAATAAATATGGTTTTGGCATGAAAAAGAATGAGCGGATAAACCAAGCAAACTGCAAACATAAACATAAAAAACCGTTTATAATAGGTATTTTTAAAGATCCGGCAGACCAAAAAGTCAAAAATTGCCCCAGAAATCGACGAAGTACCAATAATTATACCCATCATGGTTTTAGATAAACCATCGGAAGTAATAATTAAAGGTGAAACGTATGACATTATGCCGTCAAAAATTGACCAGAAAAGCATCATGAGACAGACCAGATAAAGCGGTTGATTTTTAAAACTGTAATCTTTGATAAATCGGAAAAAATTAATTGAAGGCATGTTCTATTTTTTAAATAATTAACAATTTAATTATATCAGAAAGTTTAATTATATAAAAAAAGGCAGCGACTCAGAGAGGGCTGCCGGTGCTAATCTGCTTTGATTTATCGCCAGAGTGTGTCCTGGCAAACCACCAAAGCATTTTGCTAAGGACAGATTAGCTTGTCCACGAGCTGTAACGTACTGCCAAAAGGCATAGTCCAGGGCTCGCCTGCGGTTTTCCTTATGACCCGCTCGCCAATGGATTGTGAAACTCGGTTTCGACCGGCTCCCGCACGTAAGCAATCCAATGGCTACATAAGGGGTAGCGTAAGATTTCCCAGGGGTACAGCAGGTATTCCGACGGCTTTTTGGAGGAAGATCTAAGCATCTGCAATCTTTATCTCGACCGTCTCAAAGACTGGGAAAAATGGTGCAGATGTCATTAGTATTTTAGCAGAAATTGCTAAACATACAATTAGTGATTTTATTGGCTTTTTTAAAGATTATTTAAATAAAAATTATAAAAAAATATTTGACATTACAACTGTGGATATATAAGATATAAAATCGGGAATGTTCCCGATAATCCCACAAACAAACCGCAAAATGTACCATTAGAAGAGAGAGGATCAGTAGCATGAGTATCAGAAAGAAACGGTTAGCGATTTTGACAGGTGGCGGTCCTGCGCCCGGCTTTAATGCCGTAATCTACGGCGCGGCCAAAGCAGCACTCGATGCCGGCTGGGAGGTTCTTGGCATTCGAGACGGTTGGAAAGGTGTTTTGGACGGCCGGACAATGGAGCTGGATTACACTGCCATCGAAGGCATCCAAATCCGAGGCGGAACCATTCTGGGAACCAGCCGCACCAATTTGGCTAAAGTCAAAGTGGGTAAACAAACCGTTGACAAAATCGCCGAAGGTGCGGGACTGATTCGGGAAATGGGACTGGATGCCCTGATTGCCAATGGCGGTGAAGACACGATCAGCGTGGCCGAGCGGCTTTGGCAGGAGCATCAAATCCCGGTCATTTGTACGCCCAAAACCATTGACGGCGACGTCTGTGGCACGGAGCGCACCTATGGCCTGGATACCGCGGCCAACTGGGTTGGTCGGGCGATTGCCGGACTACATGAGGATTTCGCCTCTACTCACTATGTCGCCGTTGTTGAAGTGATGGGCCGAAAAGCCGGTTGGCTGCCGCTTTATGGTGGTATTGCCGGCGGCGCGCACATGATCTTGGTCCCGGAATTTCCGCGGACGATTGAAGACATCTGCCAAAACGTCGCGCGTATTTATAAGCAATTTGGCTATTGCATCATCGCCGTAGCTGAGGAACTGAACATGGACGATTTGGCCGGTCACATCTCTGAAAGCGGCGGCGCTGACAACTTTGGCCATGCCCAGATTGCTTTGCGCGAAAAAGGTTGGGCCAAAGTCATTGCCGATGAAATCGTTGAGCGAATCAAGCTTGGCGCTCGGCCGGTTGTGCTTGGCCATGCCCAGCGCGGCGGGCCGCCCTCGGCATTTGACGTGGCAATGTGCCTGCAGCTTGGGCAAACCGCTTTTACCTCTGCCTTGCACGGGGTTTTTGGCAAGCTCATCTCCTGGCAGGGGGAGAAACCCGTACCGGTTGATCTGGCACTGGCCGGCGGTGGGAAAACCCGCCAAGTTCCGCGAGAGCTTTACGAAGCGTTGATTGCGACGCTGCCGTAGCCAAGCAGTTCTTTGTTTATCGCAAAACCGCGAATCGTTTTCACGAATCGCGGTATTTTTTTGCTTATTTGACAACTTTTTAATAATGATCTAATCTCAGGGTAAATATCGGCAACCTACACGGAGGATAGTCCCATGGCAGAAAAAGAGTTCACCGGCGCTAGTGTTGTAAGCGACATAATTGAGTCGCATAATCAAGCTCATGAAATCCTTACTCGTCGATTTGAACTGGAAGGGTGTTCCATTCACGAGTCGCTGGAGAAGGCTTGCCAAACAAAGGGGGTCAATTTGGCGGAAGTTTTGGCGGCCCTGAATTGGCAGGAGTAACGTCGAAGTATGAGTTTTAACGCAGGTTTTCCACAACCTGCTTTTTTTTAATTTAAGTTTCACAAGAAACAAAAAATCACTTTGTCTAAGTTTGAAGTGATTTTTTTTAGACTAAATTGTTTTTAAAAATGATTCAGTGTCTTTTGGATTGACTTTTATTTTTTTGCAAAGTGGCCAAACCATTTCAAATTGAGACTTGATTAATTCGGTAAAGTCGCGACTGGTGACGGTAAAACCAAAGCTTTCTTTTCGAGAAGAAATAAAAGCGACTTTGTCAGCATAAGCCCATAAACCCATATTCCAACTCATCCCTTTTGGCGCTAAACGAATCTCGCGATAAAATTTTTTACTGACGCCTAAAAAAGGATATTGTTTGAATTTTACGGCTTTATCCGGGGGCCAAATCGTTCGCAAATATATTTTTTTGCGAACTCGTTTTTTATTATGCTCGGCTAGCCAATCCACACCTAAAACGTCAATCATTTCCGATATTGGCCAAATACAAAGAGTGGTAATATTTTCATACCATAGAATGTCATTGACTGCTTTTCTGACCCCTTCTTGGCCATTGAAAAATTTTATTTTTGGTTCTAAAAAATTAAGCTGTTTGGAAATTGTGGGAATAATATTTTTTAATTCCTGCTCTTGAGCTTGTAAATTTTCAATTTTACTTTTTACCAAATGAGAAATATTTTTTACATCAGTGATTTGAAATATTTTTTTATTATCCTTGTTTTGTTCAGCTACTAAACCAAGTTTAATTAGAATTTTTAAATTATCATAAACCGAAGGTCGGGGAATATTCAAATTTTCTGCCAGCTGTCTGGCCGAAGCAGTCTGAGTTTCTAGTAATTGCAAATAAACCCGGCTGGTGGTTTCGGATAGATTTAAATTTTTGAGAATGTCAGAAAGCATGGTTTTATAAATAATATTGTGTCATTCTAAGCTTCAAGTAAAATCTAGCGCGAAGAATCTCTATGCACGCGAGATTCTTCGGTCGTTTTGGTTAGACTAGGACTCCCTCAGAATGACAAAGGGGGAGAATTCTAAGTTATGCTTTCAGTCTAGCGTAGTTGTCGGTTTTCGTCAACAGATTGACAGTTCTATCATAATCTGCTAAATTAATCTGTTTACCATAAGGTAAACTGAAAAAGGATGCGGGTACAAGACGAAGAACCTTGAAAACTTAAGGAGAGGTATGATGCCTAGTCAAGATAGGGTCCGTAACATGCAGTTTGATGGCGCTTCAGCTACAGATCGTGGGCAGAGGTATAAGGTCTGGGTTGAAAGGTTTGACGATCAGCCTGGAGGCAGGGTGGCGGCTTTCAAGTCTAGGCGCCTTGCGCAAGGCTGCTGCGACCAGATCAATGCAGTAGATTTACGTTATCAGGCGAAAGTTGTACGGATCATCCCGAAAGTGGAACTTCTGGGTCGGGTTTGGCTGGTAAAGCATTTTCCCCACCTATATTGGTTTATTACGTCGATGTGTAGCAGAAAGGAGAAATGGTGAGATGAAGTATACAATAGTTGTTACGATTGTGGTGGTGCTGATGTCGTCGGCCTGGGCAAAACCACTGGCTGAAAATAAGGATCCGGCCAAGCTGATCGCTCCGATCCAAGTCGGTGACAAGCTGACGCTTCGGCTCTGGGGATTTGCCCAAGGTGCGTTTATCGAAAATGCCCAGCCCGATGAGGTTCAGTGGACCAACTTGCGGTTGTTGGGCAATCTTGACGGCCAGCGGCTCGGATTGGGTTTTGTCCTAAACTTTGCCGATCTACAGGAACCGGAAGGCAACTGGCTGCGTGAGCTTTATGGCAAAGTTGAGCTGACTGACACGCTCGAATTGCGATTTGGCTGGTTGCTGACTTCGGTTGGCAACGGCAACGGTGAAGGCTTTCCCGGTCCGCCGACAAGCAATACGGTGCTTTTTCCCAAAAGCTTGCCGTTTGGTCAGTATGGCACTGGTTTGCAGCTTCGTTGGAAAAACGAACTATGGTCGGTAGTAGCCGATGTCACCGGCGATACGTCATTGCCATTCGACAATCCCGGACGGTTCGAGAATCTCGAGTTTTCCGGCCGGATCAAGCGGGCGTTTTGGGATTTCGAACGCGAGGTCGGATATCTGGGCGGCGCGGTTCAACTCACCAAGACGGTTAATCGGTTTGGTTTGGATGGCCAATGGCAGCCAATCAAACCATTGACTCTGCGCGGCGGGATTTTCTATTCCGACTACGACAGTCAAAAGACAAGCAACCGACTCGGGGGATTTTTTCAACCTGCCTATAGACCGGTATCGTGGTTTGAAGCTCACACCATGATTGACTGCAATGCGGATTTGCCCAAAGAGTACGAAGAGCTCCAAAAAGGCAAAGATAAACAAGGCAACGTCACTTATCAGAATGTGACGCGGCAAACATCAGATGATACCATCATTGCCTGGACAAACGGTATTCGTTTTTTGGGTAAAAATGACCGCTGGTCAGTTACTCTTGACTACGAAACCGCAGTTGAAGGCAAGCAACCAAATCGGGCCCTGGCTCGGTTTCAGATTCGATTTTGATCTTTGCAAAGCGCTTACAGTAATGTGAGCGCTTCTTTTTTATAAAAAAAGAGCTGATCAGTTTTTTACTTTTCAGCTCGCGATAAATTCCTCCAGCCCGTTTTTGGACTACATTTTGACGACGCGACGCAGTCGGGCCGAGCGGTAAACCGCTTCAATGATCTCCACGGCTTTGCGTGCTTCGAGGCCGCCAATAAGTGGTTGCCGATCATTCAAAATTGCAGCGGCGAAATCCTCAATCTGGCGGCGATGACCTTCAGCTTTGATGGCTTTCGGATCGGCCGAGCCCGAACCGAGTTCCGGTTCCTGGCCGATTGACTCCAAAATTGCTCTGTCAATTTCCTGTTCGTCCTGGAATTTCCAAGTCGTAATCTGGTTGTCTGCCAAAACCGCCGATCCGGTTGTACCGTGAATTTCCAGCCGTGTCGGCTGATTGGCCAAAATCGCGGTGCTTGCTTCAATGGTGCCAAAGGCGCCATTTTGGAAAGAGAGATTGGCGATTGCCAAATCTTCAGCCTCAATCCCTGGGTGGGCGGCCAGTTGGGTTTGGCCAAAAACGGTTTTGACCGGACCCATCAACCACTGGAGCAAATCGATGGTGTGGATGCCCTGATTCATCAGGGCGCCGCCGCCGTCGAGTCGCCAAGTTGCGCGCCAGGGTGTGCCCGTGTAGTAATCCTGGCTGCGAAACCACTTGATGTAGGCGTTGGCCAGAAAGAGTTTCCCGAAACGGTTTTGAACAACTGCTTGCCTGAGCCATTGCGGCCCTTGAGCCATGCGGCTCTGGAAGATGCAGCCGAGTTTGATGCCGGCAGCTTCTGCTGCGGCGATCAGCTCGTCAATGCGTCGGCCACTGACTTCCAGCGGCTTTTCACACAAGAGGTGTTTGCCTGCCTTGGCGCAGACTTTGCCAATCGGCAGTCGCAGGCCGCTGGGAACGCAGAGACAGACCGCTTGGACTCTGGGATTTTCCAGCATCTCCCGATAGTCGCCATAGGCGGTTGCCCCGTACTGGTCGGCCAGCGTTGTCGCTCTTTTGTGGTCGGTGTCGGCGACAGCGGCCAGCTCGGCATTTCCCAATGCGTTGATCGCCGCCGCGTGCGTTGGGCCGATGTTTCCGGCGCCGATAATTCCAAATCCTACTCTTTTCTTTTTCATGTGGTGTTTCCTCCCTTATCCTTTTCGGTTTGCCTACCGTTGTGATTCGCTGATATGTTAGTAAATTTAGATGGCTTTGTCAATGTGAAATTATTTAAATTTATTGACTAACTAGTTAAGACTAAGGTCATAATAAATACTACCAGTTTTTCTGGTAGTATTTATTTAAAGATAAGATACAGTAATTATTTTTGTCTTTCAATCATGATGCAGGCGTCGTGAATACACTCAATCTGGTTTTGTTCACAAAATTCAATGGCTTTTTGACTTTCGCTGCCTGGTTGGAGCCAAACTTTTTTAATATTGAGTTTTTTTACTTCAGCTAAAATTGTTTCAGTCACTGCCGGCGGTACGACAAAAATTGCCACATCAATTTTGGCAGGAACAACAGTTAACATTGGGTAAGCTTTTGTGCCCAAAAGTTCTTTGAGGCTCGGATTAACCGGAATAACTTTGTAGCCAGCTTCTTTTAGGTCCTTAAAAACTTTAAAACCGTACTTTTCCTGATTGGCCGAAGCACCAATGACTGCATAATTAAGATTTTTATTAATCATTGTTATTTTAGAATTATTTTCCTTTATCTTAAGTATAGTCGTAAATTTTAGTTTTGACTAATTGTAAAATTTTTGTTGGTTTATGCTCGGTTTAGGGTGAATTTTTTGTCGGTTTTTATTGGTTTTTAATTATCCTAGACAACTATTTTTTAAAGAGTTATAATACTTTTGTCTTTTAAAAAATATATTAATCAAAAATAAAATTTATGGCAGAACTTACATTCAATGATGCAAATTTCGATCAGGAAGTGCTTAAATCAAATGTGCCGGTTTTGGTAGATTTTTGGGCGCCTTGGTGCGGACCATGCAAAATGCAATCGCCGATTTTAGACGAAGTGGCCAAGCTTTACGAAGGTAAAAATGTAAAAATCGGCAAGCTCAACGTTGACGAAGCGCCGCAATCAGCTTCTCGGTTCCAAATTATGAGCATTCCGACTTTAATGATTTTTAAAGATGGCAAACCAATTGATCAAATGATGGGTGTCCAGGATATAAATACTCTAAGCAAAAAACTTGATAAATTTGTCTAATGGCAAAAGCAGTCTACGATATCATTATTATTGGCGGGGGGCCAGCTGGTTTAACGGCTGGTCTTTATGCGTCTCGTCGGACGTTGAAAACTTTGGTTTTGACCAAAGATTTGGGCGGTCAAGCGGCCATTACTTATGATGTGGAAAATTACCCGGGTTTTGATTTGACCGACGGCTCGGCTTTGATGGAAAAATTTGCCGCTCAGGCAAAAAAATTCGGCGCCGAAATTAGTTTTGGCCAAGTTAAAACTGTTATTCGAAAAGATAAAAATTTTATTGTTACAGCCGACAATCAAGAAATTTATGAAGGCCGGTCGTTGGTTTTGGCTTTTGGTTTGCTGCCGCGAGATTTAGATGCGCCGGGTGAACAAAAGTTCAAAGGCCGCGGCGTTTCCTATTGCGCGACCTGTGATGGGCCGCTTTATAAAAATAAAACGGTTGCCGTAGTCGGCGGCGGTAATGCCGCTTTGGACGCAGCTGAATATTTAGCCAAGCTTGCCGCCAAAGTTTATTTGGTTCATCGGCGTGATCAATTTCGCGGCGAGGAATTGGTGGTTGAGCGTTTGAAAAAAGAACCAAAAATTGAAATGGTTTTGAGTTCGCAAATTTCCGAAGTCAAAGGTGAACAATTTGTAAAATCAGTGGTGATTAAAACCAATGGCGATGACACAACCAAAGAAATTTTAGTGGATGGGGTTTTTGTGGAAATTGGTTATCAAGCCAAAACGGAGTTTATTAAAGATTTAGTTAATATCAACGAGCGCGGTGAAATAATTACCGATAAAGATTCCAATACGTCCGAACCCGGAGTTTTTGCTTGTGGCGATGTGACTGATTGTTTGTATAAACAAATTGTCATTTCAGCCGGCGAAGGCGCCAAAGCCGCTTTGCAAGCTTATAAATATCTTTGCCTTTGTGATGGGCAAAAGATTTTACCGGACTGGGAAAGAAAAAAGTAAGTAAGCAAGCAAGATAAGTTTTAAGCGAGATAAGTACCCTTATCTTGCCTATCTTGCTGAAAACTTATCTTGCTATAAAAGCCCGAAAGGGTTTTTTGTTTTTACTTTCTTTTTGCTTAAAAATTGTTTATAATATTTAAGCTGCCAGAAATTAGGTTTAGGCGTTAATTTTTACAAAAGCCAAGCCTAAATTTCTAAAGCCTAGTGCCTAATTCTCTAATTATCTAATTTATGTCTTTAGCCGTTTCTCAACGAGCCCAAAAAATTATTGCTTCGCCGAT
The DNA here is from genome assembly GCA_041664985.1 of Candidatus Buchananbacteria bacterium. GTDB lineage: Bacteria > Patescibacteriota > Patescibacteriia > Buchananbacterales > UBA6539 > JBAYJS01. The sequence goes on from JBAYJS010000005.1 coordinate 29,688, forward strand.
TAGGAAGTTTTTACCATTGGTTAATGAAGCGGAAAAAAAAGGAATAAAAATTTTTAAGCTTAATGTCGGCGATCCGGATTTGATTCCGCCAAAACAGCTTTTGCAAAATATTAAAAAATACAACAAACCAAATTTGGGTTATGCCCCGTCACCGGGGATTGCCGAGCATACGGCCAGTTGGGCGAAATATTATGGCAGTTTTGGTATAAAAATTAAACCAGAAAATATTATTCCAACCGTTGGCGGCGCCGAAGCGATTTTGCTGGCCATGATGGCCGTAGCTGACGTTGGCGATGAGCTGATTGTTTTTGAGCCGCTTTATACTAGCTATAAAGGTTTTGCTGCAATGGCCGATATTAATTTGGTGCCGGTAACTTTGAAAGTGGAAAATAATTTTGCTTTGCCAACGGAAGCTGAAATTGTCAGTAAAATTACTTCAAAAACCAAAGCAATTGTAATTATCAATCCCAATAATCCAACCGGCAATGTTTTAACCAAACCAGAAATTGAAAGAGTGATTAAAATTGCCAAAGAGCATAATCTATTTATTATCTCGGATGAAACTTATCGCGAGATTGTTTTTTTGGGAAAGCCAAGCAGTTTATTACAATTTGAATCTGCCAAAGATTTAGCTATTATTGTTGACAGCGTTTCCAAACGGTTTTCATGTCCCGGTGCCAGAGTCGGTTGTGTTGCCAGTTTTAATCAAGATATAATTTGGTCAATTTTAAAATTTGCCATGATTCGGCTGTCAGTACCGACTTTGGAACAATATGGTTTGGTGCCGCTTTTGAATAATTCAAAACCTTATACTAAAAAAATTACCGCTGAATACAAAAAGCGCCGTGATGTCGTGGTGGCGGCTTTGCAAAAAATGCCGGGCGTATTTTGCCAAATTCCCCAAGGCGCTTTTTATCTGATTGTGAAATTGCCGGTGGACAATTCGGAAAATTTTATCAAATGGCTTTTAACGGAATTTAACTTTGGTAAAAAAACTTTGCTTTTGACACCAACGGCAGAATTTTATATCACACCAAACCAAGGTCAAAACGAAGTCAGAATTGCTTATGTTTTAAATTCACAAAAACTCAAAGAAGCCATGGTGGTTTTGCAAAAAGCTTTAGAGCAATATCCTGGTAAAAAATAAATTAATCACCTGTTTATATAAACAAAACCTTGAAATTTTTTAAGGTTTTGTTTTTTTTGGCTTATTTTATTGAAAAATATTGACAAATTCGAAAAAATAGGCTAAATTTATATAATTATTTTAGGTTATTAACTAATTAGCCACAGTTTTTGAAAAGTTTTGCCCAGTTTTATCCCCAATTATCCCAAGTTGTAAAATAATATGTTTTATCCAAACCGACGAAATGAAAAAAGATTGCAGCGAAAGGGTTTTGCTTTTGTGGTTGGTTTAGACGAAGCCGGACGTGGTGCTTGGGCCGGACCGATTGTGGCTGGTGCTGTGATTTTGGATCCAAAAGTTAAAATCAAAGGAATTAAAGATTCAAAATTGTTACGCAGTCCGGATCGCAAGGAAGTTTTTGAAAGAATCGTGAAATCGGCTCTAGCCTGGTCGGTTGGTATTGTCAGTCATGAAACAATTGATGAAATTGGAATCAATCAGGCAAATATTTTAGCCATGCAAGACGCTTTAAAAAAAATTACGCCGCAACCGGACTATTTATTGGTGGATGCGGTTTCTTTTGATTATAAAAATTTGCCTCTAAAGGCGGTAATTAAAGGCGATTATAAAATTACTTCGGTGGCTGCCGCTTCAATTGTGGCCAAAGTCATCCGCGATCAGCTAATGGACGAGCTAGATGAGCAATATCCGCAGTATGCTTTTAAACAGCACAAAGGCTACGGTACCAACCAGCATCATCAAATGCTGATGAAATATGGCGTCAGTCAAATTCATCGCAAAACCTACCAGCCGATGAAGTATTTAATTACTCAATAAATTGGTGTATACTAAAATTAGTTTTAGCCTTTTATTTTAAGAACCAAAACTATGGTTTATATCACCGGTGGCCGGGAGCTTTTAGACCCCGATAAAATCTTAGCTAAGCTTAATATCCAGCCGGGCGATCAGGTGGCTGATTTGGGTTGCGGCGGTGCGGGTCATTTTATTGCGCCATTGGGCCGTTTAGTCGGGGCCGAAACCAAAATTTATGCCGTTGATATTTTAAAAAATGTCCTAAAAGCAATTACCAGTAAAGCGCGATTGGAAGGTATTACCAATATTCGGCCGGTTTGGTCGGATTTAGAAAATGTCGGCGCCACCAATATTACCCCGGATAGTTTGGATTTCGCGGTTTTGGTTAATGTTTTATCTTTGTCAAAAAAAAGAGAAAACATTTTAAAAGAGGCCTTGCGTTTATTAAAAAAAGGTGGTAAATTATTAGTCGTTGATTGGAATAAAGTGCCAACGGCCTTTGGTCCAGCTCCGGACCAACGAGCTAAAGTCGAAGAAATCAAAACCTTAGCCGCTTCATTAAATTATAATTTGGAAGAAGAGTTTGCCGCCGGCAAATATCACTTCGGTTTAATTTTAAAGAAATGATTAACTATCTAAAGTATTTTTTCAACCCAAGTCATTTATTTTCTCTAAGACCTCAGGCAATGGAAGCCAGAGCGGTAATAATTTTAGCCGTAGTCTTTGGTGCTTTAATTATTATCTCTTTAGGTCTATTTTTTCTGATTAATAAAACCAAAGACGGTTTGAAAGTTAAGGGTTATCGTCGATTATCGCATTTATTTTTGGGTATGGGAATTTCGGGTTTGGCTTATCTTTTCTTTGCTTGGCAAGGTATCGCGATTTTAGGTTCACGGTTTTGGCTTTTGGTTTGGCTTTTGGTTCTAGTGATCTGGTTATTTTTCATTGTTAAATATTTGCTAAGAGAAGTGCCGAAATTAAGAAGAGAAATTGAAGAAAAAAGAAGTTTTTCCAAATACATTCCTTAGTTAGTAATAAAATCAAAACAATCAACTAGCGCCTTTTTGGCGCTTTTGTTTTTATGAATAAAAATAATTATTATGTCTATATTATTACTAATAAAACCCAAACAGTCTTATATGTTGGAGTAACTAACAATTTATCTAGAAGAATTTACGAACATAAAAATAAGTTAATATCTGGTTTTAGCAGTAAATATAATTTAACCAAATTAGTTTATTGTGAATCATATTTTAACCCTTATGATGCTATTTGTCGGGAAAAACAATTAAAAAATTGGCATCGAAGTTGGAAAATTAATTTAATTAAACAACAAAATCCTACCCTAAAAGATTTGTTTGATTTTATTTGAATTAATGATTTGTCATCCTGAACTTGTTTCAGGATCTAGGCTAGATGCCGAAATAAATTCGGCATGACATTGTGTTATATTTTATGGTTTCTATCACAAAACAGCTTGGCAAAATCGGTGAAGGCATTGCCGCTAAATATTTACAACAAAAGGGCTATGAAATTTTAGCTAAAAATTTTTTAGTTCGGCAAGGCGAAATTGATTTGATTTGTGCTAAGAAAAAGGTGACAATCTTTGTTGAAGTTAAAACTCGGTCAAACCAAAATTTTGGTTTTCCGGAGGCGGCGGTTAATCAGAAAAAAATCGAACGGATAATTTTGGCCAGCCAGAATTATTTTTTGGGTCAAACTAAAATTGGCCAGTGGCAAATTGATGTTATTAGTATACTTTTAAACCAAAAAAACCAAATTGTAGAAATTAAGCATTTTGAAAATATCAGCTAGTCGGCTATTGACAAATATACCGGCTAAATTTATAATTAAGATACTTCGGATTAAGTTGGAAATGGTAGCCTATGGCTGCCAATTTTTTTTAGGCAGTACTAATTAATAGTTAATTACTAATATAAAAACATATGGATCAATCACCAATCTCAGACGCCATTAAACAAATTTGTCAGGAAAAAGGCCTGCCGGTCGAATCGGTAGTTCAGACCGTGGAAGCCGCTTTGGCAGCTGCTTTTCGTAAAGATTTTGGCGAAAAAAACCAAAATATCAAAGTTGAATTTGACTTAAATACCGGTAAGTCAAAGGTTTTTGATATTAAAACCGTAGTTGAGGATATGCCCGAAGAAGTTTTAGTTGAAGGTGAAGAGGAAAATAAAACCGAACCAAAAATTATTGAGCCGGTTGAAGGTGAACCGGGCGAAGAGGTGAGACGTTTTAATCCAAAAACCGAAATTCAATTGTCGGATGCCAAAAAAATTAAAAAGGATTACGAAATTGGCGATGAGATCAAAACCCCTTTGGAAGTGCCGGGTGAATTTGGTCGGATGGCAGCGCAAACCGCTAAACAAGTTATCATTCAAAAATTGCGCGAAACCGAACGGGAAACCGTTTACCAGGAATTTAAAGGCAAGGAAGGTGAAATCGTGGTTGGCACGGTTCAACGCCGTGAAGGTAATTTAGTTTTGATTGACTTGGGTAAAACTACGGCTTTGCTTCCACCCGAAGAACAAATTCGCGGTGAAAACTATGCTCCTGGTGGTCATTTAAAAGTTTATATCACTTCAGTTAATATTACGACCAAAGGTCCGGAAGTAATTGTTTCGCGCTCGCACCCAGAAATTGTTAAAAAACTTTTCATTTTGGAAATCCCTGAAATTGCTTCAGGCGTAGTTCAAATTAAATCAATTGCCCGCGAAGCCGGCAGCCGTTCAAAAATTGCGGTTTTTACCGATCAGGAAAATATTGATCCGATTGGTTCTTGCATTGGTCAGCGCGGGGCGCGAATTCAAACCATCATTTCCGAGCTCAAAGGTGAAAAAGTTGATATTATCAAATACAGCGATGATCCGAAAGAATTTATTGCCAACGCTTTGTCGCCGGCTAAAATTTTAAGTATCGATATTAATGATGCGGAAAAAACTGCCATGGCTAAAGTGGCCGAGGATCAATTGTCTTTGGCTATTGGTCGCGCCGGCCAAAATGTCCGCTTAGCCGCCCGATTAACTGGTTGGAAAATTGATATTGTTTCCGATACCGGTAAAAAAATTGATGAAGAGGTTGTTGCTGCTTTGGCAGAAGAGGTAGAAATAGTTGAAACTAAACCAGAAGAAGAGTCAGCTTCAGACGAAAAACCGAAAAAGAAGGCAGTGAAGAAAGAAAAAGTTGATAAAAAGGAAAAAAAGACGGTTAAAAAAACTAAAAGTAAATAATAATTAATCAAAACTATTTATGAATCAGCTTGTACTTTGGGTAATTGTCTCAGCCGTTCTTGGCTTAGCCGTAGCGGTCTGGTTGGCTTATCAAGTTACCAGACAAAAAGTTGTTAATGAAAAAGCCAAAGAAATTTCTCAATATATCTATGAGGGATCAATGGCTTATTTGACCAAACAATATCAAGTTTTGGCCATCTTTATTGTAGTGGTTGCTTTATTGATTGCGTTTGTTCCGGGTCTAAGCTGGAAAACGGCTTTAATGTTTGTTTTTGGCTCGGTCATTTCAATTGCTTCAGGAAACATTGGTATGCAAATTGCCACCAGAGCCAATGCCAGAACTGCCGAGTCAGTTCAGGGTGGCGTTTTGAAAGGTTTGCAAACAGCTTTTTTTGCCGGATCAGTTTCTGGTTTAGCGGTTGTTGGTTTAGGGTTGCTCGGTGTAGTATTTTCTTATTTATTATTTCATGATGTCGACGTGATGTTTGGTTTTGCTTTTGGAGCTTCTTCAGTCGCTTTGTTTGCCAGAGTTGGTGGCGGTATTTATACCAAAGCCGCTGACGTTGGGGCGGACTTGGTCGGAAAAGTTGAAGCCGGAATTCCTGAAGATGATCCGAGAAATCCAGCCGTGATTGCCGATAACGTCGGTGATAATGTTGGTGATACTGCCGGCATGGGCGCTGATTTATATGAAACTTATGTTGATGCCATAATTTCGGCGATGGCTTTGGGCGCGGTTAGCATTGCAACTTTTGGTGAAAATGCTTTATACATCCCAATGTTAGTAGCGGCAGTTGGCATCATTGGTACTTTAGTTGGCAATTTGGTAATTAAATTTTATAAAAATGAAAAGCCTCACGTAGTCATGAATGCGGCTATTGCCGTTGCCAATATCGCCACCACCATTTTTGCCGTGCCGGTAATTTACTATTTATTGCCAGGAAACTTTGGTGTTTTTTGGGCCATGCTTTCCGGACTTTTGGCTGGCGTAATTATTTCTTTTGCCACTGACTATTTTACTTCTTATCGCTACAAACCGGTACAAAATATTGCCAAGTCAACTGAAACCGGTCCAGCCACTGCAATTATCAGTGGTTTGGCCACCGGCATGATTAGCACAGTGGTTCCGATTTTTGCGGTTTCAGCTGCGACTTTGACGGCTTATTATTTTGCCGGATTATTTGGTATCGGTATGGCAGCGGTTGGTATGTTAGCCTCTTTAGGTATTACTTTGGCAACTGATACTTATGGTCCGATTTCTGATAATGCCGCTGGTATTGCGGAAATGGCCGGTATGGGACAGGAAACTCGACAGCGCGCCGAAGCTTTGGATGCGATTGGTAATTCTACGGCAGCCATTGGTAAAGGCTTTTCCGTTTCAGCTGCGGCTTTAATTGCTTTGGTTTTATTGATCAGTTTTTCCAGAATCGTTGGTTTGGAATCGGTTAATCTGCTCGATGCCAAAGTAATCGTTGGTATGTTTATTGGCGGATTGCTGCCGTTTGTTTTTGCCGCTTTAACGATGAAATCAGTGGGCAAGGCTGCAATGCAAATGGTTCAAGAAGTCAGAAGACAGTTTAAAGAAATTCCCGGTTTGTTGGAAGGTACGGCCAAACCTGATCATAAACGCTGTGTGGCAATTTCCACTCAAGCGGCCATTAAAGAAATGATTTTACCTGGTGCTTTGGCTATCATTTTACCAATTGCCGTTGGTTTTGGTTTGGGTGCGGCGGCTTTAGCCGGATTTTTAGCTTCTTCGATGGTGGTTGGATTTTTAATGGCAATTTTTATGGCTAATACCGGTGGTGCTTGGGACAATGCCAAAAAATATATTGAAGCTGGAAATTTAGGTGGCAAAGGTTCAGCCGCTCACAAAGCGGCGGTTATTGGTGACACTGTCGGTGATCCGTTCAAAGACACTTCCGGTCCGTCAGTCAATATTTTGATTAAAGTAGTTGCCACTGCTTCGATTGTCATTGCGCCGCTATTGATGCTATTCTAAAATAATCTAAATTGATCAATACAAAACCCCGGCCCAAGTCGGGGCTTTGGTTTGACTTTTATTGATCCGAGAGGTATTTTTACAGTGTAATCACAAACGAATTAAATTTTTTATGTTAACTTATCGCAAAGCCAAAACTGATAAAGATTTTTCCTATATTGCTTCTTTGTTTAATCCCAAAAATAATCGGTACATGTGGAATAAAAAATATACACCTTGGCAGGTTAAACAAACCGTTGGCAAAAATCGGATTCATTATATCGTAGTTTCAGAAGGCAAGCCGGTTGGTTGGTTTAATTTGCGCTGGCCGCCAAACCGCTGTGAAATTTTATTAGGAATGATTATTGATAAGCCTTACCAAGGCAAGGGTTATGGTAAAAAAACTTTGGAGTTTGTCAGTCAAGAAACAAAAAAATTAGGCATAAAAAAGCTTAGATTGGAAGTGTTTTTAGAAAATAAGCGCGCCATTAATCTTTATAAAAAAGCCGGGTTTTTGCCAACCCAAAAACTGATGGCAATGGAAAAAAAGCTTTAAGCTATTTTTAAAATATCCAAGATTGATTTGGCTGTCTTGCGTAGTCTTTTTAAAAGACAGCCTTAAAAGCTGAAAATCCGGCGAGGCATGGAAGCCTCGCCTTTGCTCTGTTTCTAACCACCAAAGATAAAATATCTCAATAGCCAAGCCATTAATTTTTCTGCTAAACACCAGGCTAAAAGTGTCGGCGGTCTTTTTTATCTAATCATTGACTAAATTGCGATATTTTGTTAGACTAAAAAAACGTTTTAACTATTTATAATTATAATTTTTTATGAAAACTGAAGTAAAAAAACTGCCTCGCGGCCAAGCGGAATTGATTATTGAAGTTACTGTTGAAGAATATCAACCGTTTTTAGATCAAGCCGTTAAAATAATTTCTGAACAAATTAAAATTCCGGGTTTTCGCCCGGGCAAAGCCGGATTTGAAATCGTCAAACAAAAAGTTGGCGAAAATGAAATTTGGCAGCAAGCTTTGGAACCGGCAATCAGAAAAACTTTTTTGAAAGCGGTTGACGAAAATAAAATGTTAACAGTCGGTTCACCTGAAGTTGATGTTGTTAAATTGGCGCCCGGCAATAACGTGATTTACAAAGCCACGGTTAATCTTTTCCCAAAAGTTGACGTGGCTGATTATTCAAAATTAAAAGTCGCTAAAAAATCAGTTGAGGTTAAGCCGGCAGAAGTTAAAAAGACTTTGGAAAATATTGCCAAAATGCGCGCCAAAGAATCTTTGGTTGATCGCGCCGCCAAATCGGGCGACAAAGTTGAAATTGACTTTGAAGTTTTTATGGATAAAATTCCGGTGGAAAACGGCAAGAGTCAAAATTTTGCTTTGGTTATTGGTGAAAATACTTTTATTCCCGGTTTTGAGGAACAAATCATTGGTTTAGCCAAAGGCGAGACTAAAGATTTTCAGCTTAAATTTCCAAAAAATTATCATCAGAAGTTTTTAGCCGATAAATTGGCTGACTTTAAAGTGAAAGTAAATTCGGTTTTTAATTTGGAATTACCAAAACTCGATGATGAATTTGCCAAATCTTTAGGCGATTTTAAAACCATCAAAGAAGTTGAAGAAAAGATTTTGGAAAATCTGCAAGCCGAACAGGCCGAAAAAGAAATGACTCGACAAGAAGAAGAAATTTTGGATCAAATTATTGAAGCCAGTAAGTTTGAAGATATTCCGGATTTACTGGTTAATTCTGAAGCCAAAAAAATGTTGGAAGAATTGGAGCATAATTTGGGCCATCAGGGCTTGGCTTTTGCCGATTATTTACAGCATTTGAAAAAAACCAAAGAAGAATTGCTTTTGGACTTTGCGCCTCAAGCAATTAAACGCGTTAAAAGTGCTTTACTGATTAAAGAAATAAAAGCTGAAGAAAAAATCGAAGCTTCGGATAAAGAAATTGAGCAAGAGCTGGGAAAAATTCGCGAAACTTACGGCGGTGGCAAAGAAATTGAAGACATGATTAGTCAACCGGCTTATCGCGACTATTTAAGCAATATCATTGCTGCTAAAAAAGTTATTGATCATTTGCGATCAGTAATGATTGGCTAATTAATCTAAAAACGTAAAAATATAACTTTATGAGAATTGCCATCATCTCTGATTCTCACGACAATATACCAAATATTGAAAAGTTTTTGGATTGGGTAAATAAAAATCAGATTGAAATGATTATTCATTGTGGCGATTTAGCGGCGCCTTCAATTATTTCAAAAGAGCTAGATCCAAAATTTTTTGGTCCGATTCATTTTGTTCATGGTAATGTGGCTGATCGGGAGTTGAACGAAAAATTTGCCAAAGAATCAAAACATGCAGTTTGCCATGGTGATTTGGGCGAATTGGAAATCGAAGGCGTAAAAATCGCTTTTTGTCATTATCCCAAGCAAGCCGAAGAGCTTGGCTTGACCAAAAAATATGATTTGGTTTTTTATGGCCACGATCATACGCCCTGGGAAAAACAAATCGAAAAAACCAGGCTTTTGAATCCGGGCACTTTGGCGGGTATGTTTAATAAAGCAACGTTTGCAGTTTATGATACCAAAACAAAAAAAGCGGAATTGATTTTATTGGAAAAAATTTAGTATGGAACCAAAATTATTTGTCGCCACCAAAGCGTTTATAAATTTTGGCGGAAAAATTTTAATCATCAGAGAGTCAAATAAATATCAAGAGGGTTCAAATGTTGGTCAGTACGCAATTGTTGGCGGCCGAGTCAAACCCGGCCAAAATTTTTTAGACAGCTTAAGGCGCGAAGTAAAAGAAGAAACCGGCCTTGACGTTTACGACGTTCGCTTCATCCATTATCAGGATTTTATTTACGACCCGATTTTCCACAAGAAAAAACACTTCATTTTCCTTGATTTCTCCTGCAAAACCGACAAATCCGACAATGTTACGCTCAACGACGAGTGCGAGAAATACGCTTGGTTTAAACCGGAGGAAGCGCTTAAAATGCCTCTAAACCAATATACTAAGAAGACGATTCAGGACTATA
>JBAYJS010000006.1:0-39057 GCA_041664985.1 Candidatus Buchananbacteria bacterium
ATCTTGATCGGTTTCATCGCCGTCCTCGGTAACAAAAACCTCACCATGTTCAGTTGGATTCATGGTGCCGGCGTCAACATTAACATAAGGATCAATTTTAATTGCCGTTACTTTGTAACCGCGCGATTGTAAAATTTTTCCGATGGAAGCGGAAGTTACGCCTTTGCCAACTCCAGACATTACTCCACCCATCACAAAAATAAATTTGCTCATACGATATATTTTTTATTATTTATTAATTTAAAAATAAAGCGACAAACCCACCTTGGCGGTGGGTCTGATCTATGAAAAACAAATTTTACTTTTTTTTAACATCACTTTTTCTCCGGGTTAATAATCAAAGTGATTCTGGCTTCCAAACCATGATCCAGACTAATCAATACTTCATGTTCACCGATTTCTTTAATATGGCTTAAAGCGATTTGATTTTTAGTAACATCGAAACCTTTGTCTTTTAAAGCAGCGGCAATTTTAGCGGCCGAAACCGCGGCATACAAAGTTCCTTCTTCGCTGGCTTTGGCAAAAATTTCAATTGTTTCACCTTCTAATTTATGAACCAACTGCTCCATACCTTTTAAGTCAGCTTCCGCTTCTTTGGCTCTTTTTTCTTTATTCTTTTCCCATTCCGCTAAAGCCGAAGGAGTAGCTTCAATTACTAAACCGTTAGGCATTAAAAAATTTCTGGCATAGCCAAAAGATACCTCTTTGACATCGCCGATTTGGCCAAGGTTAGCTACATTTTTCACTAAAATTACTTTTACATTCTTTTTCATGAAGTTGAGTTAATCAAGTTAAACCAGTTAATAAAGTTAATCAGTTAACTTATTTATAGACTTGATTAAATAATTAATATATTTATTTATTCCTATGTTTAACCCTTCGTATTCACTATTTAAATAGTTGAAATCTTTCTGACTGATATATTTTCTGCTAGCTGCTACTTTTAGGTGGCTTTGGGTTTCTTCTAGTTCACCTCTGGCAATATATAAAATTCTTACCTTATCTGCAAAATAATATCGACCATGAGCTTCGGCAATATTGGCTATTACTCCATTTGCCGCCCTAATTAATTGGCTTAATAGGGCATATTTCTCTTCAGCCGGAAACCCTGACATCAAATCATATACTTGTGTTAAAAGACTAAATCCCTTTTGCCAAATCGCTAAATCACTAAATTTCTGCGCCATAAATAAATGATTAACTTAATCTCTGGATTAACTAAACTCACTTATTTAAGCGCTATGTTGATTGTAAATTTGCCTTTATTAACCAATTAACTCGGTCTCTTGATACCTTAATTAACTTATCTTAAAATCAGAAAACTCGCTAGTCGCTTCCGACCAGTTTTGTTTAATCTCAGAGACCATTGCTGATCCAACCCCATTATAGCACCAGTTTATGAAATCTTGCAAGTCCTTCTCTTTGCCTTCCGCCACCAGTTCTAAAGTGTCATTGGCCAGGTTTTTGACATAGCCGGTAAAACCTCTTTTTTTAGCCTCTTTTTGACTGGCATAGCGATAGCCTACTCCCTGAACCAAACCGTGAATTTTCAGAGTAATTCGTTTTTGCATAAATGGAATAAATACCAATTTCTAATATCTAAATTCTAAACAAATTTTAAATCCATACTAATTTAAAGAGTCGTAATTGGTCTTGATTGGGTGATATAAAATTTTTGTTTAACAAAAGCCCACTCAATATCCTGCGGCTTGCCATAATGTTTCTCGATCTGTACACAAATTTTTGCCAACTCAATGATTTGCTTTTCGTTCAATTTTTGCTTACCCTGCTTATTTTTAGCAACTAAACTCCAGGTATTGCCCAACTGGCCTTTTTTCATTAACATTTTTTGCTGATTGGCAATGTTAATATCCACAATATTCCAATTCTTTTTATCAATTACATAGCTATCCGGTGTAATCTGGCCAGAGACAATTGCTTCGCCTAAACCAAAACCGGCTTCAATAATCATCTGGTTTTTATTTTTTGTCACTGGATGAACCGTAAAAGTAATACCGGAAACTTCGGATTGAACCATTGACTGAATCACCACAGCAACTGAAACTTTTGAATTTCTCATCCCTTTTTCAAACCGATAAAAAATCGCCCGCGGTGTAAAAAGAGAAGACCAACATTGTTTTACCTTACCTAACAAATTTTTCTCGGTTGTATTTAAATAAGTTTCCAATTCCCCTGCCCAACTGGCCAAAGATGAATCTTCTGCCGTGGCCGATGATCTAACGGCAACGAATTTGCTTTTTAATTTTTTAAACTCGGACAGAATTTCAAACTGTAAATCTTTTGGCATTTTAGCATCATGAATTAAATCGCGAATTATATTTGACGCCTTATCAACCGAATTGATATTTTTGTAATTAATTTTATTAAATAATGACTCCACTTCCACATTTAAATCAGTTTCGGTTAAAAACCGATCAAAAGCACCAGCCAAAATCACAAAACCATTTGGTACGGGAATTTTATTTTGAATCATTTCACCAAGCGACGCTCCCTTACCACCGGCGATTTTGACATCGCTTTTGCTAATTTTAGAAAATGGTAGAGTTGTTTTATTCATATTTTAATAGCCTTGAGGTTGGCCATCTTTAATTAAATAAAAATTACTGCCATCTTTTTTAAAACATTCGGCACTAATCTGACCAATCAAAATAAAATCACAATGGACTTTAGCGGCATTAAAACTTGGATGATTTTTGGGTACTCCCAAAGAACCATTACTGCCAACCGCCACATGCAAAGTACCATAAATTTTTTCACCTTCACTGGAACCGACATCATTGTCGGGTTTATCTTCACAAGCTTTAGTATTTGTCCCGACACCAAGTTCGGCTAAACGATAAGCATGATTTTTATCATTATTGCCCGAATTTAAATAGGCCTTAACCGATTCAATCAAAGGATTACCGGAATTTTGACTAATTGACTGGCCGTTAATTTCTACAACCTCGCCTGATTCAATTTTTAATTTTAACGGACCATACTGTTTAACTTGGTCTAGCATATGCTCACCACCAATCGGTCCGTTAATTACTAAAACTCCGTCACTGCCATTCCAATCAGGCGAGCAGGCCCATTCACCAATCGGGTAATTACCCAAAGATCCCGGCTTAGAAAAATCTTCGCTTTCATGCCCTTTAGTTTGTTCAATAAGATTGAGCCAAAGGTCGGTACCATCCGGCGAAGTAATATGAATTTTTTCCACATCTTTCATTAATTCATTAACTTTATTATCTCTTTCTAAAATCGCTTCAACTGATTCCTCAACTGCACCTTTGGTAAGGATTTCGTGCGGGTTTTTACCTTTAGTAATAGATATCAAGCGGCAACCGTTAGCTTTAGAAAATTGACTTAATTTTTCCCATTGTTCATCGGTTAGCTGATCACCCAAATTTTGCAAATTGCCTTTTGATTTAGCATCAGCCAAAGCAGCATCAAGTTGGCTACGGTCAGCGATGCTGCGGATTGCCGCACCGGTTTCTTTGGAGTGGGAACGCGACATTGAAGTTAAAATCAAAATTGGCGCATTGCGTTGATGTTCCATTTCTTCAAGCAAATAATCACCCATATCTTCAGCCGAACGCCGAGTTTCGGGCAAAACCCTAATTCTAAAATTACCCTTTGACTTGGGAGAAATTTCAGTTCTTTGAAATAACTCTTGCCAAATTGCCGCAACTAATTCCGGCTGGGCTTCAATTACACCAGTGTCGGTAACAACTGTCAGACTTTCCTTTTTGGGATCAAAGTTAAATGAATCAATAATATTTCTAGCCACCAACTCCATTCTTTTCCTGGTATCTTTCTGCTCTTTAGTTAATGGTTCTGGTTCTTCAATCCTATCGTGCGGTTCTAAATCTAGGTGCCCACTCTGGCGATTGGCTAATTCTAACAACTTTTGATGTAGTTGCCGCACTTCAGAACCAGTCTCAGATTCCGGATTATAACCAGCTTGCTGTAAATTTTCAGGTGAATCTCCGTGAAAAAAATCTCTTAGTTTCATAGAAAAAAATTATTTTTTATTATTACATAAAGCAACAGCATGAACGATATGCCAAAAATAGTCCTTTTCGTTTCTTGTCCCATCCTCATAAACAATATCCCCAACGTTAAGATGATTACAAGCTAAAAATTTCCAATCACCTAGATAGAGAAGCGATTTCAACCAGGAATTACCAACAATACCGGTTGAGGGCACAATCAAATTACAACCCTCCCAAACCGCTGTTTCATATTCCATGTAATATTCTTTGGAGTTGTAGCCTTTACTGACGAGATACTCATTAAACTTTGCACATTGCTCGGTAATATTATCCAACATTTGATATTTACCTCGGACGCTGGTTGGCCGCAAAATTCCCATCACGGCAATTTTTGGTTCAATACCAAATTGCTCTTTCATGTGTTTAATTGTGTGTTCAACTTCATAAATTTTATCCTCCAGATTCATACCATGGTAAACCGAACAAGTAGTGCAAAAAAATGAATATTGCCCCTTGCTTAAAATTGCCGTGAAAAGCTTGCGATTACTTGGCACCGGTTCCATCTCAAATTGCTTATAAAATTCAGCTAGGGTTGTGGAATCTTTGACCTGTCCCCTGACGATACCTTCAACCTTTTTTTCTTTAAGCAATCTAATTAAAATTTTACTGGCCTTATCGGAATCTGGTTCAACCACATTTTCAAAACCATCAATTTTGGCCCCGACCACAACAATATCGGCATAATCAGAGGCTTTTTTAAAACTTTCAATAGTTTCTGGAATTGGCCTCATTATAGCAACGGCAATTTTTCTTTTTTGTCTTTTAGCTTGATCTAAAAAAAGTTTTTCAAAATCCATAAATTTATTAATCATTAAAAATAAAAATTGATTCTTGATAATAACGAATTTTATTTTCTTCAAACCTTTTGGCAATCAGTTTATTTAATTGTTGATTTTTCCAGGTTAAAGACTTTTTACTTTTTAAAATTTCTAAAGGCAAGTCAATTCTTAAGGCTCGCCCAAAAATAAGATGCCGCGTAATGCCAGAAGGAACTTTTAAATTATTTTTGGCCACTGAAATTATATCTTGCGGCTTAAATTTTGGAAAGACAATCAAGGTATTACTTTTTTTAGAAGCTAAAAAATCTTTAGCACTATCTAAACGGTAAAATTTATAATTATTAGCATACAAATCAACAATTTTATTCAAAGCCTTGATATATTCCAAAAATTGTCTCTTTTCAATCGGGCGGCAAATAATTTTATTGCCATTTAATCTAAATTTTTTTATTACTGATCTGCTAACAGATTTTTTAATTTGTTCAAAAAAATCTTTAGCCTTAATGCCAATGATTAAATGATTCCAGGTTTTTAATTCTAAACCTGATTTTTGATAATCAACAATTTGGACTATGATTTCTCTAAAACCAATTTTTTTAAAAACTGTAGTTCGATTGGCACCATCCAAAACCACAAACTTACCGGTTTGACCAATTTCTGAAACCAAAGGCGGATTAGTAAAAATTTTGTCTTTTCCAATCTTATCACTTAATCGTTTTATACGACTAGGATCAACATTTTCATGCAAAACTAATTTAGTTAAACTGACAATTTTCAAATTTGGTAAATTTTTATCCATAATTAATAATTGATATTTTTTTCATTAGCCAATAAATCCAATAAACTACCAATTTGCCAATAGCCGTCTTTTTCTACCAATCCCGAATTGTCATTTAAAATATGGTACAAACGATAGGAAAAATCAGGATAACTCATCTTTACTGATTCTACCGCATCAATAAAAGCTTGGCAATTTGTTAATTTGTCATCGGCATAAACGATTGTTTTATAGCCTGCCTGATACTTTTTAATCGAATAGTCAGTCAATATTTCTTTTGTTTTTTTATTTGTTTCACCATAGTCAAAGGTCGAGTTTAATTTTTGAAAAAATCTCCTGATATCAAAACCAACTCTCGGCGTTAAATACTGAGCCCGCCAATCTATCTGTTCCTGCATTCCCTGACTGAACGTCTCATTATGTTTGGCCCAGGTTAAAACTTCTTTAGCTCCTGGCTTTAGGTCAAGTTGAAAATGCCAACCTTGTTTATAAGGGATCTCGTACATTTCTTCACATTGCCGGTCAGAAACCTCACTAATTTTCTTGCCAAGTTGTGCTTCAACCCAAGCTTCATAGTCTGGATAGCCAGTTTTAACTACATCCCACACTTCATTAAAAATTGTTCCAGCTAAATCCCAAAGATAAAGTGTTTTTGCCATATCATTTTTTATTTACAATAGTTACCACACCATGCCGGCCATCAACTTTAATCAAATCACCGTTTTTCAAAACTTCCGTGGCAATTTTAGTGCCAATCACGCAGGGGATTTTTATTTCTCGCGCTATAATCGCAGCATGGCAAGTTATTCCACCTTCGTTTGTTATTATAGCCGAGAATTTTTTTAAAAAAGGAACAAAAGCTATCGTCGTCATCGGCGTAACCAAAATAGAATTTTTTTTGACATTCTTTAAATCATTAATGGAGTAAGCTACTTTAACAATACCGCTTACGTTTCCCGGGTAAGCCACTTGGCCAGAAAAATAATTCAAATTTTTTTTAAAATCAACAAAATTAATTTTTTTCTGAATAGACTTTGCCTGACTGCCAGTGACCAAATCTATTTTATTATTTACAGCTAATAAAATATAGAAATGATAGCGCGATTTAAGCTCATTAATATCGACAAAAGCTTTAGAGTTTTGTAATGACCCAGTAAGCTCTTGATAATTCATAAATAATATTAAATTTTTTGGTAAACCTAAAATTCGGCTCAAATTTTCCTTAATCAATTCCAGGGTGGTGCGGTCGGTTTTTGTAAAAAATTTACCACATCGATCTTTTGTTAAAGCAAATTTTTTAGCTAGTTCAATTTTATTTTTTCCTTGATAAAAATGATCAAAAACCGTCGAAAAACGATAGACTGAATATAGTCCACGATAACTTTTATACATCAACTTAAGAATCGCGACCATTTCTGGAGCTGATAAATTTTCTTTAGTTAGCAACTTGTCAACTTTCAAAACTGTTTTTTGCGCCGTCTTGAGTTCAAACAATATTATGCTATTTATTTTTGAAAAATATTCTTTATTTTTATTTTTAGAAAATGCAATAAAATTGTTCTGATCCCTTTGTGAACCATAGACTGTTAAAATATTATCTTGTGAAATTAAAAGCTGATCACGATATCCCCAGCCAATCTTTTTTTTCATATCTAAAACATACCCTTCGAAAGATAAACTGGCTACAAAATATGGGAAGCCTTCGCGAGTAAAAATTGGATCCCATTTATACTTATTTAATTTATTATGATTATACATAAATTTATAGCCAATCAATCAAGCTTTCCGCCAAAATATCAGCAGTGACTTTAGGTTTTATTTTTTCGTTATCTGGGATATATTTTTGAGAAATATAATCATAAGTACCAGTGATTGACATGGCCAATAAATCACCAAATTTCATCTCAAAGGCCTTGTCTAAATATTTTGCCGATACTCCACCATTATAAATAATGTCATAGGCATATAGCGTTTTAAATTGACCAGCGGCTTTCTGAAAAAATAAAGCCAAGCCGGAAATCATATAATCAATTTCATAAGATTGAATATTTTTAACCTCATCTTTAAATTCTGACTCTTTTAAAAGGTTAATCCAGCCATCCCTAATTAAATTCAAATAAATAATTGATCCTTGCCCAACCAAAGGTTTAATCCCAAAATAAAAGTTTAAAACGCCAAAAATCATAAATAGGCTGGGAAAAATTTCCTTTTTAATAAGCAAATCTCTTATTTCTTCTTTTTCAAAATTAACCTTTAAATTTTCAAACTCTTTATCACAAGGAACTAACTCTTCGTCTCGGACATACATCCTTAGTAATCTATTCTCAAAAGGATGTTTTCGCCAAAAAAAGTGAGTTCCTTTGTTTTCTTTTTCATTCCAGGTTACCACAATACCTCGAAAATTATCTAGTACTTTATTTCTGAATTGTTTATTAAACAAAATCTCGGTTATATAATTTTTATCATCCAAAATTTTTAGCAAACAGTTAGTGGTTAATTCTTCCTGGGTTATATATAAAAGTTCTGGTAAATTTTTTCTTAATTTATCCTCAAAAAGATAGTGCCAGGAATCATTAACAATAACTGTGATTTGATCATTATAATTAGCACAACCTGAAAAATCTAAACTTGAAATTTTTTTATATTGTTCAAACAAAAAATTTTTCTCTTCAGGTGTAAAATTACTCCATTTTTTTGATATTTTTAATTTTTCTATAAAATTAAAATCTCTCTTGGGCAAAAGGCAGGAATTAGATTCACTTTCGCTATTACTAAAAATTGGAACTTTTTTCTCGTGGAATTGAAAACCATTTTTACTAAAATAATTATTTGGCGGCACATCACCACTAGAAATAACAACGATTGCATCTTGCCTTTTTTTGCAATTAAATTTACCAACATTGGCAATGACATTATCAGATATTAACAATGGATGGTTTAAAACTTGATGATGGTCAACAATATTAATAGCTAATTGTTCGGTAAAATTAATATTTAATTTTTTTTGGCAATCTTTTCCAAACAATGTATTAAATTTAAGCAAAATTTCTTTTTTTACAATTTCCTGTCTTTTAATATAAACTTTATTAAGCTTAAAATCATAAATACCTTTCGAATATTGCCGAAGTGTCAAATTAATATCAAAAAAACGTTTAAAAATCGGAGAATACTTCTTGATTTGTGAAATCATTAAATTTTTTTCTGATTCAATTTGTTTTTTATCCATAAAAAATTATCTTATTTTTCTAATTACACCCTTGTTTGCATCAACTTCAACCTTATCTTTGGTTTTAAAAACCTTGGTGGCAAATTTTGTTCCAACAATGCAAGGAATACCAAGCTCGCGCGAAACAATGGCTGCATGGCAAGTCACTCCCCCGTCATCAGTCACAACTGCACCGGCCAACCGCATTGCGGGCAAAAAATCAACCGTTGTCATGGTGGTTATTAAAATTTCACCTTTTTTAATAAACTTAACCGCTTCTTTACCGCTTTTGGTCACAAAAGCAATACCGGTTATTTTTCCCAAAGAAGCAACTTGACCGGTAACTTCTGAAGTGTGATTAGATTTAAAATTGGCCAAAACCAATTTGGCTAAAACTTTTTTTGCCTGTGGTCCGATAAATTCTTGAACTTGACCGTTTTTAATCACCCAAGTAATCCCTTTTTTTCTTTCTTTAATTAAAGACTGAGAAAGTTTTTGTTTTTTTAAACACAAATTTTTTATATCGGCATTGAAATAAAATAACAAGTCACTATAACTGATTTTAAATCTTTTAGCCATTTGCAAAAGAACCGGAAAAATAATTTGATTACACCTCATTTGGCTTTCTTTCCTTTGGTCATGTAAAACTACAAAGGTATCCAAAAGATAAAAATAAGGTTTTAATTCTTTTGGTGATATTTTATATTCTTTTAAAATTTTATTCCGCTCGGTTTTAACCTTTTTGGAAAAATCATTAATCTCTTTCAACTTTTTTTGTCTCTCTCTGAGATTAATCTTTTTTAATTTGACTAAATCTTTTTTAACCTGAGCCGAATTTAACTCATTGCTACCATCCCAACCCATAGCAATCCAACTGAATTTTTTGGCTAATTGCCCTAAAGTTTTTGCCGAATAATTTTTAGCAATAGAAATTTCTAAAATTTTCTTTTGGTAATTCAAACTCTCCGTAGTTTCAGCCGGCGTCAAAAGTTTGGTCAATTCAGTTTGGCCGATTTTGTTCTTGGTTATTTTTTTTAATTTTTCAGCAAAAACTTGATCAAAAAAATCATCAAACAAATCAACACCGTATTCATTAAAAACAATATTGCTTAAAAAAATATTTTTGATCTGCTCATACAGAGAATACAGCTTTTGATCAGTAATACTTTTTAATTTTACATTTTTCAGCGGTGGCAAAATATTTTTTGTTTTGGTTTCCAAATTTTTGAAAAGCTTCAAAAACTCATTAAATTTTATTTCTGAAGCCAACCAACCATTAATCCATTTTTTGGCCGTTTTTTTAATTGCCTTGGCATCTCTTGCCCACCAAAGATAACCATTTTCAAAAGTCAAAACTTCATAATGATTGGCCAAGTATGGATATTTTTTGCTTTGTTTTAAATAGATTAAATCAAGATAGGCCGAAATACTTTGAGGGCAGATTAAATCCCTTTCGTAAAGTCGCCAATCAGTCTTTTGATTTGCCATATTAACTATTTATTTTCTTAATTATACCCTGACTAGTATCAACTTGAATCAAATCACCATTTTTTAACAGTTTAGTTGCGATTTTAGTGCCCACGACGCAAGGAATCTTTAACTCCCGCGAAACAATGGCCGCGTGACTTGTCATTCCGCCTTCATCAGTCACAATGGCGGAGGCTTTTTTAATTGCCATAATATAATCGGGTGCCGTCATTGGGGTAACCAAAATTTCACCTTTTTTCATTTTAGAAAAATCAGCAGCGCTTTTTAAAATCCTGACTCTGCCTTTTACTACTTTACCGCGACTGACAACCAAACCCCTAAATTCCTTTGTTTTTAAAGTGATTCTATTTTTTTTGTATTGATTGATAATTTTTTTAGCTGGCGCGCCGGAAATATATTCTAAAGAGTTTTGGCTTTCTGAATAATGAACAACTAAATTTTTACGCCGCCGATTAATTTCTTGGTTAGAAATTTTGACTTGATTTTTAGCCAAAGCCAACAGCTCAAGCCCGCCGTAATATTGAAGTTTTTTAAAATCAACCAAATATCGTTTTGAAAACTCATTTAAAAATAAATCCAAATGGTAATTGGCTAAAAAAATATAATACTTTCTCAAATCCTGCCACCAAATACAAAAAGCCAAACGATTAGCGATTTTTACAACCTCATTGTCAATTTTATATTTTTTAACCAAATCTTGTTTTGTTTTTTTAACTTTTTTAGAATAAATTTCAAGCTCATTTATTTTTTTATTTAAATTTTGACCCGAATGTTTTAATAATTCTTTTTTAAAATAATCTTTGGTTAAAATTTGCGTGTGATGATAGCTATTTAAAATCCAAAAATAATTTTTTTGATAATGACTTATTTTTTGGTCAAAAATTTTTGGATTACCAATAAATTTCTTTAGCTTAAATAAATCCAAATCGGCTTTTTGATAAAACGAAAGCCTGTCTGGCGCGGATAATTTTTCAAAAACATGAATAAAATCTTTTTTGGGTATTAAAACTTGCAATTTTTCCTTTAAGATTATCTCGCTGCCGTAATTTGCAATTTCTGGCAATAAGCCAATTGTCCAAAAATCCAAATAGTTGCCAGACCACTTTTTGAATACCTCATATAGCTTTTGGTTTGTTAAATTTTTTAGCTGGTCAGCTGACAATGTTTTTTGAAGTTGCAACCAGTTTTTTAAAATCTTTTGCCAATGAAGATAATTTTTTTTAAATTTTTTATCATTAACAACAAAACGATAAAAATTCTTTTGGCCGCTTTTGACTAAATTATCATTTTCAAGAACACAGGTCATTTTCTCTTTCTCCATTAGCCATAAAACATCCGGCCAGCTGGTAAAATTTTTTGGAAATTTCGTGAAAGCAATATTAAAAAAGTCCGGGTAAATCAGTTTACCGTCAATTGGACCCCAACGAAATATTTCTTTTTTGGGGTCAATAGCTATTTTCATAGAAGAGAAAAATTATTTAGTCAAAGCTTTTAAAATCTCTAAAGCTTTATCTAATTGAGGGTCTTTATTGGCTTTAACGTCATCGGCGGTCAATTTTACCTCTACGTCTGGTTTAATCCCCTGCTCGTTAATATTTTTACCGTTTGGCGTGAGCCATTCGGCAATTGTCAATTTAACCGAAGAACCATCGGGAAAACTTTTTAAATCTTGAACCGAACCTTTACCAAAAGTCGTTTCGCCAACCAGCTTGGCCAAACCATAATCCTGCAAAGCACCGGCTACAATTTCCGAACCAGAAGCGCTGCCGCCATTAACCAAAACCACGGTGGGAATTTGAGCAAACCTGGGTTGGCGGTCGGCACTGTGATCGATTTTTTCACCGTTGCGCAGCCGCTCGGAAACCACATTTTTACTATCAACCCATTCGCCTGTCACTTCAATTGCCGTGTTTAGAAATCCGCCCGGATTATTGCGTAAGTCCAAAATTATTCCTTTCGGATTCAAAGCCAAAACTTTTTGGACGATTCGATTCCACTCTGGCAGAGTATTTTCATTGAAATAAAGCAGTTCAATATAAGCAATATTTCCGTCTTTTAAGGAAAAACCTTCATCCGTTTCGCTTTTGCCGGTACTGTCTTTTTTAGAAAATTTTACGCTGTCAATTTCAATCCGATCGCGCGTGATTGAAATTTCTTTTGGCTCACTACTACCGTTACTGACAATTGTTAATTTAACTTTTGTGCCTTTTTGGCCGCGAATTAGGCTGACGGCAAAATCCGCTGAAATGCCGGTGGTGTCTTTACCATCAATGGCAAAAATTTTATCCCCCGCCTGCAAACCGGCTTTGTCGGCTGGCGTACCCGGCAAAGGGGCAATTACGGTTAACCTGTCATCTTTAATACCAATTTCAGCGCCAATACCCTCAAAACTGCCGGATAGTTCTTCTTCAAATTTTTTGGAAACTTCCGGATTGAGAAAAACCGAATAAGGATCTTTGAGCGAAGCGACAATGCCTGCCATGGCGCCATAATAAAGCTGGCTGTCGGAAACATCGGATTTAACGTAATTTTCCTTAACATACTGCCAAACTTGCCAAAATTCTTTAAAATCCACATCTTTGGTCAAATAGTCGGGTAAAGCCTTGTCAGCGTTAACTAATTGACCACCAGGTTTATTAATTTTCATTTGCGCTTGCAAATGACCCAGGGAAAAACCAATAACAAAAATTACAATAATCAAAGCGGCCACTAAATAAGTGGTAGAAATTCTTTTGACCAATTTTGATTTTAATAAACTGATTTTTTCTTTTAAAAACATTTTTTTATTTATTTAATTTAGACCAAAGTCTTTTAATTAATCAATTTTTTCAATTTTAACGCCGATCGCTTGCAAGCGGCTGCATAAATCTTCATAGCCGCGCTCAATTGAATAAACATTGCGTAAAATTGATTTGCCTTCAGCGGCAAGCATTGCCGGAATTAAAATGGCAGCTGGTCTCAAAGCCGGCGGACAAACCACTTCATTGGCTCTTAATTTGGTCGGACCGGTAATATAAACCCGGTGCGGATCGGCCAAAACTACTTTTGCACCCAATTTATTCAGCTCGGTAAAATAAATCGCCCGCTCTTCATAAACCCAGTCAAAAATCAAAGTTGTACCTTTGGCTTGAGTGGCAATTGGCGCAAAAAACGGCAAATTATCAATATTCAAACCCGGATAAGGCTGAGTTGAAATTTTTTCTTCCAAAGCAACCAGGTGACTTTTGAAAGTTTTTAAGTCAACCAAAATACTTTTGCCGTTTTTGGCTTTGTAGGTTTTTAAAATTTTATATTTAAAACCCATTTTTTCCAGTTTTAATAATTCCAATTCTAAAAATTCAATCGGACAACGCTTGATGGTAATTTCCGAATTGGTCGTAGCGGCAATAGTGATAAAAAGCATGGCTTCAATCGGATCTTCCGTCAGGTTATAGCTAACGTTTTTATCAATATTTTTTTTGCCTTCAATCTCCAAAGTGGTTGTACCAATACCTTTGATTTTAACTCCGAGTTTTTCCAAAAAGTAACAAAGATCTTGAACTTGATAATTAGCCGAAGCAAATTTAATTACGGTTTTGCCGGGAATTTTAGCCGCCGCCAAAATCGCATTTTCCGTGACCGTGTCGCCTGATTCATATAAGACCAAATTAGCCGCTGGATGCAAATTAGCCGCTGACACTTGATAAAATTTTCTCAAAGTTTCGATTTTGATACCAAAATTTTCCAAAGCAAAAAGATGCGGTTTAACCGTTCGTTTACCTAGCCGGCAACCACCAGGTTGGGGCACGATAAATTTATCTTGCCAATGAATCATAATAGCCAGCAAAAACAAAATACTTCTGGTTCTGACGGCTGACTCATAATTTATCTGATCCAAATTAATTTTTTTTGGTGGCACAATTTGTAAATCTCTTTTGCCAATCCATTTGACACTGACCCCGATACTTTGCAATACTTCAATGATCCGGTAAACTTCCTCGATTTTTGGCACGCCATAAAGCGTAGTTTTACCTTTATTTAAAAGCGCCGCATTGAGCAAAACAACAGCGGCATTTTTGGAGGTATTGGTAGTTAGAGTTCCTTTTAATTTTTGACAACCGGTAATTAAATAATTACTCATATTCGCAAATAATTTAAAATTCTGTTAAAATTGATTAAGATTACTAAAAGCCAAAAATCAAACAAATTTTGGCTAAATTATACTTTTTAATTTTACTATAATAACCCATTTTTTGCAAGCTACTTTATGACTTTAAAATACCGCCGAATTCTCTATTTAAGCTTTATTGCCGTATTTCTAATCGTCACACCAATTGTCACTTTTTATGCCGCCGGCTACCGCTATAATCTAAAGCGGCACCGAATCGAAAAAACCGGAATTTTGTATATTGATTCCCGGCCAAAGCAAGCTATGATTTTGATCAACGGCAAATACGAAAATGAAACTCCGGCCAGATTTCCGAATTTAATCCCTGACGTTTACCAAGTTGAAGTTAAAAAAGAAGGTTACCATCCTTGGCAAAAAAATCTGGAGGTAAAAAGTAATTTAACGACTTTTGCCAAAGACATAGTTTTATTCAAAGATAATTTGCCGATCAGTTTGGTTTTGGGTAATATTAATTTTTTCAGTCTCTCGCCCAGCCAAGATAAAATTGTTTATTCGATAATCAAAGATAAAACCGAGCAATTAAGACTTTTAAATTTAAATAATAAAAGTGATTTTTTAATCAGCGAATTTAATTACCAAAAAAAATCCGGTTTAAGTTTAGTTGATTGGTCTGAAAATCAAAATAAATTATTACTAAAAAGTACCGAAAAAGATTTCAATAATTTTTTAATTGATGACATAGATACTTTAAAAATTAAAAAGATTTCCGATATCAGTAAAATCAATTTTGAAAAAATTACCTGGGATGAAACCAACGAAAGTTATCTTTATGGTTTAAACGAGGATAATCTTTACCAAATTGATTTGGCAAATAGCTTGGCTAAACCGATAATTACTGAAAAAATTAAAGATTTTCAGGCCAAAGGCGCGGTAATTTACTACATCAGTCAAACCGATAACGGTTCTTTTTTAAACAAGGCCTACGTCATTAAACCAACTCAACCGGTTGATAAAATCGAAAAAATTAGATTGACTTTGAATAACGAATTCAGTCTTTTGCCATCACCGGCTGACTACTTAGTTTTATCTGACCAAAAAAACGGCGATTTATTTTTGATCAATACCCAAGCTTTTACCGATGGTGATATTAATAAACACATTACCTTGCAAGATCAAGCTAAAAAAATCTTTTGGTCAAAAGATGAAAAAAATCTTTTAGCCCTGACTGATTTTGAAATTTGGACTTTTGATCTGGTCACTCAGCAAAAAAGTCTGATCACCCGCTATGGTAGCATCATTAACGATGCCAAATGGTACCCAACCAATAAATATGTAATCTATCAAGTGGAAAATAAAATCAGTTCAATTGAAGCTTCCCTTTTGGAACCAAGAAATGATATCAAAATCGCCGAGCTGCCGGAAATAAAAGATTTTTTTATTGATGACTCTGGAAAAAATTTATATTTCAAAACTAGCGCCGCTAATCTCTGGGGTATCTACTCGCTCCAATTACAATAAAGATTTTTCAATCCCTACAAAAATCCGGTCGCTGTAGGCGACCGGATTTTTTATTAAATAAACTAAAAATTATTTTCCCGCAACCAAATTGCCGGCTTTGAGCAAACTGTCAAACGATTCTCCCCCGTCGCCCCACCAGCCTTTCAAAACTTCAAAAGTCATGGTTTGCTGTTTAACGTAAAAATTATTAACATCGGTAATTTCCAATTCGCCGCGGCCGGAAGGTTTTAAAGTTTTAATTATTTCCCAAACCTGGCTATCAAACATATAAACGCCAATCACCGCTAAATTGCTTTTTGGCTCTTTTGGTTTTTCTTCAATACTTTTAATTTTTTCACCACTCAGCTCGGCAATGCCAAAAGACTTTGGATTTTCCACTTCTTTGAGAAAAATTTTAGCGCCCTTGGCCTGGTTTTCAAAATCATTAACCGCGCCGGCAATATTATCCTGTAAAATATTATCCCCCAAAATTACCACAATTTTTTGGTGGTCGGAAAAATCTTCACATAAACCCAAAGCCTGAGCAATGCCGCCGGCTTCTTCCTGAACACCATAGGAAAAATTGGCGCCAAACTCTTTACCGGACTTTAATAATTCCAAAAACTGACCGGCATGGCCTTTGCCTGAAACAATCATAATATCTTTAACGCCAGCCGAAACTAAAGTCTGAATCGGATAATAAATCATTGGCTTATTATAAACCGGCAAAAGATGTTTATTGGTTACGTTGGTAAGTGGCGCTAAACGACTACCAGTGCCACCGGCTAAAATTATTCCTTTCATAGGTTAGGCTGTAGATTATTAGGCTTTAGGTTGCTAGGTTTTAGGTTGTTAGGTTATAGGTTAGTAGGTTTAAAAAATTAATCAATTGAATTTAGATATTCGGCTAAAGCAGCCTGCCAGTCGCGTGATGGCGGCAGCTTAGTATTGATCAAAGCCCCATACTGCGGCCGCGGTGCGGGCTGAGGAAATTCAGCCGAACTGCAAGTGACAACTTCATTTTTTAAACCTTTAAGCTCAATGGCTTTTTTGGCCAAATCATACCAAGTAATACCGCCCGACGGAGTTTCATTAGTGATATGGTAAATTCCGCAAGGCTTTAAACCGTCAACGATTTCTCTGGTTCTGTCGGCCAAATCCTTGGCAAAAGTTGGTTTGCCAAAATGGTCATTAACTACCTTTAGCTTAGGTTGATTTTGAGCTTTTGTCAAAATCCTTTTAACAAAATTTTTCAGGCCAAATTCGCCAAAAAGCCAGGATGAACGAATAATATAATACATCTGGGAATTTTGAACCAACAATTTTTCACCTAATAATTTTGACTGGCCGTAAACACCCAACGGATTAGGTAAATCAGTTTCGATATAACCTAGTTTTTTTGTGCCGTCAAAAACATAATCCGTGCTGTAATGAACCATAACAGCACCAAGCTTTTCGGCGACACTAGCCACATAGCCTACGCCATAACCATTAACGGCTTTGGCCAAATCCTGATTTTTTTCAGCACAGTCAACGTCAGTATAAGCTGAGGCATTTAGAATTAAAGTTGGCGCCAATTGTTCGATTTTTTGCTGCACTTCTTTTTCTTTAGTAATATCTAAATTACTTTGATCCCAAAGAATCGGCTTTTGATCGGCAAAAGTTTTAGCCAGCTCGTGGCCAAGCATGCCGTTAGCACCTAAAATTAAGATTTTTTGTTCCATTGTTTTGTTAAAATTTTAGCAATATACTTTTTGAATTCCAGCTGCTCTTTAATTGGATTAGCCAGCTCCAAATTAATATATTTAGAAAAATATTGTTGGGGAATATTTTTGAGATAGTTTAAATCAGAAATTTGTTTAACGCGGTGCCAACTTTGACCATCCGGCAAAACGGCACTCAGATGATTACAGCCAATTGGATAAATCTTTGCAATCTCTTTAGTTAATTCATAATATTTTTTTGATTTAAAACGAAATTGTTCAAAGTGAGCCAAATCAATACAACAGCCACCGGCTAATTTCAAATCGGAAATATTTTTAATAGTCGACTGGCCGTTATTATTTTCAATGAAAATATTTTTTCGATACTTCGAATTTTTAAAATATTTCAAAAAATACTGGGCATGAGCCGTAAAAACTTTAGACTGAAAACGAGAGACTAAATAATCCATTTCGGCTTCTCTCATGTCGTGGCGGATATGAACATGGGGAATTTTTTGGACCGAAGTTTTTTCCAAAGCCTGATAAATTTTTTTTCTTTCCGTGTAATTGGCGGCGGTAACGAACAATGAAATTTCTTTAAGCTTATACTCGCCTACCTCCTTAACCATAGAACGCCAATTTCCAACAAAAGTTACAACCGATGGATAAATCCGTTTTAAAATCTCGCTTTCCTTCATTAGTTATTGCCTCCGTATTGTTTTTGATAATATTCTTTGTATTCACCGGATTTCACCTTTTGCCACCAAGTTTGATTAGTTTGATACCATTTTACGGTTTGGGCCAAATATTGATCAAAATCATGCTGCGGCTGATAGCCAAGTTCCTTTTTGGCTTTTGACCAATCAACGGCATAACGGCGATCATGACCCGGGCGATCTTTGACAAATTCAATCATTGATTCGTCTTGCCCCAAAATTTTTAAAATCTTTTTGACAATTTCCAAATTATTAATGTCTTTAGTCATCCCACCGATACAATAAGTCTGGCCAATCTCGCCTTTTTGCAAAATCAAATCAATTGCCTGGCAATGGTCATCAACAAAAAGCCAATCGCGAACATAAAGGCCGTCGCCGTAAACCGGCACTTTTTTACCGGTCAAAAGATTGGTAATTATCAGCGGAATAAATTTTTCCGGAAATTGGTATGGGCCAAAATTGTTTGAACAATTAGAAATTGTCACCGGTAAATTATGAGTATCAAAATACGCCCGCACTAAATGGTCCGAACCGGCTTTGCTGGCCGAATACGGACTATGTGGATTGTATGGCGTATTTTCATTGAATTTTTCTTTTGAATCCAAATTCAAAGCGCCAAAAACTTCATCGGTTGAAACATGATGAAAGCGCTTGTCGTAATCTTTAGCCGCGTCAAGTAAAATTTGCGTGCCAATGACATTAGTTTTGACAAATTCACCGGCATCAATGATTGATCGGTCAACATGCGATTCGGCAGCAAAATGAACGATGACGTCGCAATCTTTAACCAAACTTGCCACCACGTCAATATTGCAAATGTCGCTTAAAACAAATTTATAATTTGGATTTTTTTCGACCGCTTTTAAATTTTCCAAATTACCGGCGTAAGTTAATTTATCCAAATTAATAATTTCATCATGGGGATGATTTTTAAACCAATATTGGATAAAATTTGAGCCGATGAATCCGGCACCGCCTGTGACTAAAATTTTACTCATATAATTTAGATATAAATATTAGGAATCAAACGCCGCCGGCGTGCCCCGCAAACGAGTGAAACGAGTTTTGCGGGGTGACTAATAGTTTCATATTTTTATAAAGCTTTTTTAATTTGATCAGCTACTTCTTGCATGGTGCCATTGGGATATTTTCGCTGCGGCCAAAGTTGCAAGCCATCGTTTTCGATTCTCGGAATAATATGAAAATGCAAATGCGGGATAATCTGACCGGCAATTGGATCATTGTTTTCGTTGATATTGTAGCCCAAAACACCCAAACCTTGCTTGAAAGCTTTGCCAATTTTTTTGACCACTTTGATAATTTCACAAAGATCAGCTTCTGGTACTTCTTCCAAATTGACATAATGTTTTTTGGGCACCACTAAAGTATGGCCATCATTAACCGGAGCAATATCCAAAAAGGCCAAGACTTTGTCATCTTCGTAGATTTTGGTGCTTGGAATTTGGCCCGAAATAATTTGACAAAATATGCAATTTTCATCCATATTTTTAGAATTTAAATAGTTAATCCCCTAAAAACTTTATCAAAATTTTGGGCATTTAGCAAGCCAAAAATTAAATAATTGCAAATGGCGATTGCTGATAATCTAACAACTTAAGCCGGCCTTGATCAAAATACAAAAGATAAACTTTTTCTTTTTGGAGTCGCCAGATTAAACTATCTTTAAATTCAATAAAAATCGAATCGGTGTAAAAATATTTATAATCGTAGCCCCAAAGCTCAAAAATCAAATCGTCGCTTTCCCGCCGGTCAAAACCGGTAATAATTTTTTGGCCAGAAATTGTTTTGCCTAAAATTTTATTGGTTTTGTAATTTTTCCAGGCAAAAAGCGGTTGCTGCCAATTATTTTGGTCAAGCATAATGTAAACTGACAAAACCGTGATTTTTAAATCATAATCAGGATAATTAAGTTTAATCGCTTGCTTGATTGAATTACGAAAAACTTGTGTCCCGTTTAAATTATCCGGCAAATAAAGAAAGTAAATTTCTTTATCTTTTTGATTCAAGTCAACCACGCCCGAAAAATTGCTGACAATTTGTTTGGCAATGGTACCGGACAATTGCCAAGTATTATTTTTGGCCAAAAGTAGATAACCGGAAGTAAAAAATAAAACCGTAACCAAGGGCAATAAAAACCAAATAATTTTTGTTTTAATTTTTGTCAAAGCTAGAGCCAAAAAAATAAAAACTACAATTGCTGGCAGATATAAATAGCGCTCCCCTTCATTATTGAGCGGATTCATTAACAAAGAAATATAGGGCAAAAGTACTGCCCCAAAAATTACAATAAAAGCAAAAAATAATTTTAGATTCTTTTTACCCAAAAATAATAAAGCCAAGCAAAATGAGGCCACAAAACCAATCGCCGCAAAAACTAAATGATTACTAAACAAAGCGATTAATTTTGACCGAAATTGACCAGAAGAAACCAAGGAAACCAACAAAGAAAAAACGTTTTTTAGATATTCAATCAAACTATAATCAAAATGACTGCGGCCATAATAGCCAAACATAACACCGGTAATTTTTTGGCGATAAAATAAATACAAAGCCAAAACCAAAAAATAACTTAGCCAAAAAAATATCTTTTTGGCAGAAAGCCTGATATTTTTACTTTGACTTTGAATCAAAGACAAAATCAAAATAATAATTGGCAAAGTAATAATTATTTCTTTGGTTAGTAAACCAAAAATGAAAGCCAAAAGCGAAAAAAGATATAAAATGTTTTTGTTGGTTTGAAAAAATTTCAACCAAAAAAATACTGACAATAAATAAAAAAACGTCGCCATCACGTGCGGAATGGCGGCAATCCAAGCCACCGCCTCGGCATTATTGAAATAAACGGCAAAACCCAAAGCGGCAAGCATGGCTGGTTTTTTAGAAAAAAAATGTTTGGTAATAAAATAAATTAGAGCTAGATTGCCTAAATGAAAAAACAAACTAAACAAATGATAAGGCAGCGGATTTAGCCGGCCAAGCTGATAGGAAAAATAGTAAGCTAAATTAACCAAAGGTCCATAATTACCAAAACCGGTTTGGCCAAAAGAATTGGTGACAAAAAAAGTCAGAGGATTTTTGTTGTAACTGGCGTAAATCCACTCAAAATCATCTGAAACAAAATAAGCCGACAAATTCGGCCAATAAAGAAAAAAAGTCAGCGCTATTAAAAATAAAAAAAATATCGCCGTTACTTTTTTCGATTCTAAGTTGATGGCTTTCATTTTTTAGTACTGACCAAAAAATAGCGCTTTTTAAAACTCCCCCGCTTTTGGTTTTTGATTATTCGGAATTTTTCTACTTGCGACCAAGGAATTTTGGCAGTTTTAGCCAGGTTTAGTAAAACTTCATAAACATCGGCAATTTCATTTTTAATTTCATCGGGCCTGGCTTTGGCTAATTCATTGGCTTCTTCCAATAGTTTGTTTTTTAACTCAGCCTTAAATCGATTTTGGCTTAAAACAAAATACTTTGGTGTTTCTCCGGTTTTTTCGCAAATTCGGGGAATTTTATCACGGACTAATTTTTTATAAATTTTTTCCATAATAATTAACCACCCATGGTAACTTCTTTGGGCCATTGATACGGCACTTCGGACGAATTCCAAGCACAACGATGTTCGTCTGGCTGTTGATAATCATATCTTTCTGTGGGAATATTAATAATTCTTGCCCAATCGCAGTCAACTGCCGTAAAACCATGATAAACGCCTTTGGGAATTTTTAATAAAATTTGTTCGCCTTCGAGCTTGGGCTCGCTGAGAAAAAATTCCTGGACTTGCCCAAACGTCGGCGAATCTTTTCTGGCGTCATAAAGCACAACCAAAGCTTTGCCCAAAACACAAACGAAATGATCATTTTGAATTTTGTGATAATGCCAACCTTTAGCCACGCCTCTTTTTACACCCGTCATGTAAATTTGGCCGAATTTTTCAAAAATTTCATCGTCGTTTCTCATCATTTCCATTAAAAATCCGCGGTCGTCTGGCATGACTTTTAATTTTTTAATTTTTACTCCATCAATCATAAAATATTTTTATTAATTATTTATCTTGAAAAATTATAACGCTAAAAAGTGCCAAAAGCAAAAACCAAATCGGATTAAACCAATTGGTGACAAAACCGGGAAAAATAAAATCCAGGCCAAATAAAATCAAAAAAGTAATCAAAGCAAAGCGAAAAACCATTTGACCAATTAAAAGCCAAAAATTATGATGATGATCCAAAAGATTTAATTTCATTTTCATCGGCTTAAAATTACTTCAATTGATTTAATTTTTAGCTCCCCGCTAGTCTGGTTGGTCGGCTTGGTCAAAATTAAAAATCTTTCCACATTTTTTGAATGATAAACTTTATCTCTTTCAAAATCAAAAACTGCTTTTTGC
This sequence comes from Candidatus Buchananbacteria bacterium, assembly GCA_041664985.1. Lineage (GTDB taxonomy): Bacteria > Patescibacteriota > Patescibacteriia > Buchananbacterales > UBA6539 > JBAYJS01. The sequence continues at coordinate 22,735 of JBAYJS010000006.1, forward strand.
CAGCCAGCGCCCAAATCCGAAACCAATAGCGGCTTTTTGACATCATATTGCCAACCCGGACCGGTTTGAGCGCCAAGACCGTCTAAGCTCCGAGAAACCGGTAAAAAAACCATGCTGACTCTAATTTTAGAAAACCAAGGCATTGAACGCAAATCAAAGTAAACCTGGTCATCCAAAACCGTTTGATAATCAGCTTCGGTTCTCAGTCGGCTTTCGGGCCCCAGTTGCGAAATCATTGGTTTATCTTTGCCAAAAGTTGCTTGGACGACCAAATTGCCGCCACCGGCAAAATTTTTATTTGTCAGCCAAAAAAGCAAAGCCACCAAACCCAAAGTTAAAATTAGACGAATAATTTTAAGAATTTTTTTATGCTGGTCAAATTTTGATTTATTGGTCAACATTTTACGGTGTTAAAACTAAATTATTATTTTCTAAAATTACTCGGTATAAAACTTCCGAACCGATATTTTTGATTAATACCAAATGTAAATTATTGGCTAATTGCAAATTGTTTTCAGCGGTTAAGGCATAATAATAAACCGGCACCAACTTAGCCAAATCAGGAATTATTCCCAAAAGCTCTTGGTTTTTTGGCAAAGAATCAAAAGTGTGAATTACTTTTCTTTCCGGAAAAAAAACTTTGTCCTTACGAACCGTAATAATTACCGACTCAGGTTCGGTGACATTAATTACCTGACTGGCAATTTGTTTATATGAACCGATTCTTTCTTTGACTAAAATAATGCTATCACTTTTTTCAAATAAAACCAGCTTGGCATTAGGATAAATAATCAAAAGCAATAAAAATACCAAAGCCAAATTTTTAAACCGATTTTTGAAAAAACTGGTCAGCCAAAGCAAGCCAAAAGCGATAAACGGTAAAGACAACAAATAAAGCGGCAACCAATACCGAACATAAGAAACGCCCAAAGTATTAAGGCTGACAGTCAGCAAATCGGAAAATTGCCAACTGCCGTAATAAGCGCCAAGCCAAATAAACAAAAACAAACTGACTAAAATATAACCAAAAATTTCATCTTTTTGTTTGCCGGGACTGGTTAAAAAAGCAATCAAGCCTAAAAGCGCCAAAAGCGAAAGCCACCACAACCGGCTCAAAAAGTGCGTCCAAAAATTATAGGCGACTAAATAAGGACTAAAACCAAAGGGTAAAAACAAAGATTTAACAATTTGACAGCTTTGACAAGCAGCAGTGGTTGTCGGCTGACTGAGCTGATCGTAGCCCGAAGACATAAAACTGCCATACAAATTTTGCTGCTGATACAAAGTCGGAAAAATTGCCAAAAAAGCAATCGCTAAAAATAAAGCGACTTTGGTAAAAGTGAATTTGTGCCTTAGATAAATCAGAATGATTAAATAGATAAATCCCACCCAAATAATTTCTGCCGGCCTAATGGCAATCGCTAAACCAAAAAGCAGGCCCGAAACCAAAACCGGAGAAAAACTATTTTTTGATTCTTTAAATAAAAAATAAATGCTTATAAGCAAAAGTGAAACAAACGCGACGTTTGGCAGCATCGGCGTTACCGAGTAATACCACCAAGCCGGGTGACTATACATTAAAACGGTTGAAAGCAAGGCAACTTTTTGATCAAAGATTTTTTTGATAATAGAATAAAATGCCAGCCCGCCCAAAATGGCCAAAAGCGGAGTTAAATAGAGCAAAAACTTGACGCTAAAAATTTTAGCCAAAATACCGTAAAACAAAATCAAACCCAAAAAACTGCCAGGGACCAAAGACCCGTCAGGCAAAACATTGAAACTTCGAGGATGAATTTGATTTTTGGCAACCAAATTAAGCGGTTCAAAAACCGCCAACTGACCGCTTTGGGCATAGCTTTTAGCCCAATAATAATTGGCGGTTTCATCCGGCCAATCAAAGCGCGGGCTGAGATTGGTATTGGTTTTGATCGGCGTTGCCAACCAAAAATAAACCCCGCTAAAAATTAGTGCCAAAAATATTAGCCAAAATTTTGGTTTTTTAAGCATAGTTTAATTATAGCAAAAATTAGCCGTTTTGTGCTAAACTGTAGATATGACAGAAAAAATCAGCAAACTTAAATATTTCTTTGTCACTTTGGTACTTTGTTTGACTCTGATTTTTAATTTCTTGCAAGGCAGACATTTACTGGTTGGGCTAATCTTTGGCGGTTTTTATTTAATCTTTTACAGTTTTATTTTTAGTTCGCTTTTTATTGAAAAAAGAGGCTGGCAGCTGATTTTTGGCCTGCTTTTTTTATTAGCTTTAATCGCCATTTTTGGCGCGGGCTGGATTTATCTTTATCAGTTTAACGATTATTTATTTATTCTTTTAATTTTAGTCATCCCGGGAGTTTTGATTATCCCCTATTACCAAGTTGAAATTAAAGAAAAATTTTCCCTCAAGCGATTACTCAAAGGCTATTTGGATAAATTTACCGAACGACAGGAACCAAAAATTAATATTTTATTGATTTTGATTTATCTGCTGCTTACCGGCAGCAGCTTTGGCTTGTTATTTTTAGGCCAAACCGACCAATCAATTCAAGCACCCTGGCAAGTGGTTAATCGGGCATTTTTACCATTGTATTTTTTTGCCAGCGCTGTTTTGCTGGTTTATTTGCTTAGCTCATTTCGCACCAAATTGCCTTTGGCTTTAACCATGGTTCATACTTTTTTAAGCTCTAGCGTCGCTTTGATTGTTTATAAAATCGGTTACGGTTTTGATCCGTTTATTCACCAAGCCACCGAAAAAATAATTGCCCAAACCGGCACAATCAGCCCCAAGCCGCTTTATTACCTTGGCCAATACGCGATTGTGGTTTTTTTGAATAAACTAACTTTGATTGACATTTCTTTAATTGACCGATTTTTAGTCCCGGTTTTATTTTCAGTTTTTTTGCCCACTATTACTTTTTTTGTTTTCAGCCATTGGTTGCGCAAAAATTACGCCCTGGCTTTGTCACTAATAATTTTAGTCATTCCCTATTCCGGTTTTATCATGACAGCACCACAAAACCTGGCCAATTTACTTTTTATTATTACCATTTTACTTTCACTGCTTTATTTTCGCAATCTGCTCAGCGTCATTATCCTTTATCTTTTAACCGCAGCTGTTTTGGCCATTCACCCACTGGCCGGTTTGCCACTGTTAATCACGGTTTTTTTGCTTCACCTGTTTAAAGTTTTTTACAAAAGCTATAATCAATATCTCAGTTTGTATTTTTTCACTTCCCTGGTTTTTGTTTTCACTTTGCCTTTAGCGTTTTTGGCCAATGGTTCTGATTTGACATTAACTTGGCCGGATTTTACCAAAGCTGATTTTTTTTGGCTGGGGTGGGTGGATAAATTCGATTTGCCGTTAAACTTGGCTTATTTGTTTAATGCCAATAAAATATTTTTAGCCGGATTAGTTATTATCATCGGTCTGATTTATATCGGAAAAAACAAATTGCTCAAAAACAACGCCGGTTATTTAATCGCCGCTTTTATTATTTTTGCCAATTTCTTTTTGACTAAATATTTTATCAGCTTTCCGGCTTTACAAAATTACGACAAAGCTGATTTCGTCAAACGCCTTTTGATTTTAGCTTTTTATGTTTTATTGCCTTTCTTTTTACTTGGTCTTTATTGGCTGATAAAAACCTTTTGGAAAAACGACATTTACCATAAAATATTTTTAGTTTTTGGTTTAGCCGGCGCCATGACTATTTCGCTTTATTTTTCTTATCCTCGCTTAAATCAGTACGAACCGGCGAAATTTTTCAGCCTGTCAGCAAGCGACATCAAAGCGGTTAATTTAATTGAACAAATCGGCACACCAAATCATATTGTTTTATCCAATCAAATGATTGGCGCTGCGGCAATTAAAGAATTTGGTTTTAAAAAGTATTACAATAATCAATTTTATTATTCAATGCCCATGGGTACCACGCAAACTTTTTACAGCTACTATTTGGAAATGGTTTATCAGGGCGCAAAAAAAGAAACCATGCAAAAAGCCATGGCTGAAGCCCAAGTCGAAGAAAGCTATTTTGTCATCAATAAATACTGGGGCAATTTTGAAAAAATCGTTGAATCAGCCACAGCATCGGCTGACCAAGTTTACAATATTGATAATGGAAAAATTTACATCTTCCAATACCTTAAAGACAAAGACTATTGACAAATAAAAGTATTAATGATATAATAAATAACCTGGTATACAACCAACGGAGGGAAATACCATGGAAAAACAAGAAATCAGGCCAGCTGAGGACATAGTGGCCGAGTTGGCCGGGGTGGATTGCGCCGAACTGAGAGGTTTCTTTTCGGCCCTAATTGAGGCAATGGCAATGTACCAGGATTACGAGGTAATGCACGTGACAAGGCTCTGCCTTGCCGCTAGCGGCTCAATATCGGGCCCGGACCTCTATGATCGGCTCTGTGCCGAGTATCCAAGACCTGGCGGCTTTGACCAGGCAAAAGTCATCAGCAGATGGACAATGACGATCTTGCCGATCGTCAACCTGCTAAAACGAGTCGGTCGAATCTGACTGACTCAACAACCACCAATACCATTAAAGTCTTGGTGGTATTTTTTATACTCAATTATTGGTCTTGACAAAATTTTATTGCTAAAATAAACTTTAGGGTTCAAAATGAAGTTAACGGCAATGGTAAAACCGGGAGGGTCTACCAATGAAGAAGGCTGTAACACCTACAGTATTGGGCGAGGCCGGTTGCCACATGGTACAAACCGTGCCGACAAGATTAGTGCTAGAAATTGCTCACCAACGCGCTAATTGCCAAGTGAGAGACTTCTGCACCGAAACCGCCTGCCCTGACTACCAAAACGGCGCTTGCCAAGTCCTGGCCAACGTCGCCGAAGAATTCCAAACCGTTCATTGAGCGGAAACGATCACTTAGACTACCCAGTCCTTGTGGTCGTCTTTTTTTATTAAAAAATACCATCAAGTATAAACAAGTGGTATCAGTCTTACAGTAGGTATCTTATTTTTTTCAAAAATTAATTTTGATAAAAAAGTTTAACTAAATTTAGGGGTTCGGGGTCGGCGCTTAGCGCCAATTTAATCCAAATGAAATTCAATCAACGAGATAGCGGATCGCCGACCCCGAAACTTTTGGCTACTTTTGGTTACAAAAGTAGCTAAATTAAAAAGTTTATTTATAATCACTAAAAACTTAAACTGATTATAATAGATTCAAAAGTTGCTTGATATAATTAGCCACGGAAAAATTACGAACGGAAATAAAACAATTCTTTTTCAAAAGCTCAATACTTTCGGGATGATTTAAAAAGTGTTCCAAAACTTCAATTAAATTTTTCTCATTACCCGGCGCAAAAGTAAAACCGTTATAGTCATCTTTGACAATCTCTGAGACTCCCCCGATATCAGCGGCCAAAACCGGCACATTGGCCACCAGACTTTCATCGATTACTTTTGGCGAATTTTCATAGCAAAGCGACGGCACAATTGTAAAATCGGCCTGACGGTAATAATCAACCAGGGCTTTTTGTTCCACCCGGCCGATAAATTTAAAGCGATCGTCCCCTTCAATTAGCTGTTTAACTTTTGTTTCTGTCGCGCCAGTACCGATGATTAAAAGCTGCCAATTTTGCGGTTTGACTTTTTTCAAAGCGTTAATCAAAAAAACAATGCCTTTAAAACCTTCCAGCTGACCGACAAAAAGTAAGGTCAATTTTCCATCGGCTTTGGCGGTTGGCTCGATTTTATCAACTTTTTTGAAAACAATCGGATTAGGCATGATCATTTTTTTTGATTCATAAAAAAATCCTCGCGCCTGATAATAGCCCATCAGCCAGCGTGAAGGCGAAATTACCACCTCTGGATTGCCAAAAAGCCGTTTAACGGTTTTTTCGTAGACTTTATCTAAAATCAAAAACGGTTTTTCTTGGCCATACAAAATCAAGCCTGAAGGCCGCGACAGCTGAACATCGTGAACCGTATGGAAATGTTTGATACCGGATTTTTTAATGGCTTGGGGAATCAAATAGCCCAACCCTTTTAAATTGTGAGTCATCACCACTGCCGGTTTTTCTTTAGCCAAAATATTTTTTACTTTAAAATAACTGCTAAAATTAAAAACATCCAACGGATGCCAAATATATCTAAGCCAAACCGGCTTTTTATTAATATCCAAAAAATTAAAAACATTAAACGGCTTAATCCGATAGATTGTCAGTTTGCCTTCACGCGTCACGCTATCATTTCTGCCAATCGTAATCAAAACCACCTCGTGGTTTTCTTTGACCATTTCCCGGACCAAAAGCTCAACTACCACTTCGGCTCCGCCCCGCGTATATGGCTGATATAGGCTATGTATTAGACAAATTTTCATATCATTTATATAATTATGGTAGTATAATTTGGCTAAAAAATCAATGAGCACTTATGAAAAAACTTCGAATTTATGTTTGCGGTCCCATTACAGATACTGACGAGAGCATAGTCAAAAATAATATTGAAACTGCCAGAAAAATTGGTGAAAAAATTTTAAAACTGGGCCACTTACCATATGTGCCTCATACTCATTTTAATGGCTGGAATTTAGATATGTTTGTTGCTTATGATTTATTCCAAGCTCATGGCGAAGATATGATTGAACAGTGGGCGGATGCAATTTTTTTTATTGCCCCAAGCAACGGGGCTAATTTAGAGAGAGAAAAAGCTGAAAGTTTAGGATTAAAAATTTTTACTAGTCTAGAAGAACTAGAATCACTACAGTAGAATAAATAAAAAATATGCTGGCAACAATTTTTGGCGTCATCGCGGGAATTCTAACCTCAATCAGATTAATCCCCCAAACCTACCGCAGTTTAAAAACAAAAAAGACTCACGATCTGTCTTTATATTTTGTAATCATTTTACTATTCCAAGCGATTTTTTTAATTCTATACGGCTTTGAAAAACCCGATCGGCTAATAGTTTTTATGAATATTTTACCCTTGGTTTGCTCCGGAGTTTTACTTTATCTCAAAATAAAATACAAATAATAATTTTAAAAAATCAACCGCTTTATAGGCGGTTTTTATTATTTTAAACCTTAAAAAATAAAATCAATTTCTTTTCTCGATTAATTTCAACATTACAAATCCTAAAATCCCCAAACTATCAATACCAACATCAACTGGACTGGCCACTCGATTGGCAATAAAACTTTGATGATATTCATCAAATACCGCTGATAAAAAAGTTAGAATCAATACCAAAAATAATTTCTTTTTCAAAGACACCTTGTTTTTGGACAAAGCATTAAAAAATAAATAAGCTAAAACAAAAAATTCAGCCATGTGGGCAATTTTGCGAAAAATCAAATCCCAAAGCGGCTCAAATTCAGATTTTAAATTCGGTTGGTTGGAAAAATAAAAAATTACGGCCAACCAGGCAATAACGGCAAGCCAATTGATAACTTTTTTAGACATAAATTATAAATTTCAAAATCTAAATATCAAATCAATGACCAAGTTTAAAATCCAAAACTACTTTGCTATTGGGATTTTAGATTTCATTTGACATTTGATATTTAAACTTTGGCATTATTTCCTTAGGTTTTGATACAATTCATCCAACTGCCTGCCTATCATTTGCCAATCATATTTTTCTTCAACCTTTTTTCGACCAACCAAACCAAATTGCGTTCCCACCGCCGGATTAACCAATAAATAATTTATTTTAGTGGCCAAATCATCGGCATTTTTTATTTCTGCCAGCAAACCGTCAACGCCATTTTCAATCACGCTGCGCACGCCCGCCAAATTGGACGCTACCACCGGCTTGGCGCAAGACATACCTTCAACCAAAGTTAAACCAAAAGCTTCTGATTTATCAACCGAAGGTAAAACGACCACATCGGCTAAATTATAATATTTGGGTAAATCAGTATTTGGCACATAACCGGTAAAAACAGTTTTCAAATCAATCATTAATTGGCTGGCTAAATCAAAATATTGCTGGCTTAGCTCCCCGGCTCCGACAATTAACAACTGCCAATTATAAGGCGCCTGGCGCAATCGGCTCATTGCTTCAATTAAATACTCAACTCCCTTGAAATAATGGGCTTTATCCAAACCGCCGACAAACAAAACAATTTTATCGTCAGCGGCAATTTGGTGGCGATTTAAAAATTCTTGGTCTTTGGGCTGGGGTAAAAAATTATGGCTGTCAACACCGTTTGGCACTTCGACAAATTTCTGCGGCTGTTTGGCAATCAACTTGGCCAGATTGGAATTATTGCCGTAATCTAAAGAAGTTAAAATAACTTTATCGGCCATTTTAACCATTCTTTCCAATAAAAAAGTTTTATGAAATTTAAAAATTAATTTGGCCACGCCCTGACCGATAACATCCATATGATAATGCAAAACGATTTTTACGCCTTTCTTTTTAAATTTTTTTTGCCAAAGCCAAATTACTTCGGCCCCGCCAAAAAAAGGATAATGCAGATGAATAATTTCAAAACCCAAAAGCGGTTTTTTCAAAGCCGGGACAAACGCGGCATTCCCATATTTAAAAAGCGGCTGGAGGCGTTTAATTTTTAAATCGGTAATTTCTTCTTTTAACTCTTGGTAATGAGGTGTAAACACAGTTACGTCATGACCAAGTTTAACCAGCTCTTTGGCGTTAAAAGCGGCAACATTACCAATACCGCCGGCATACGGCGGAAAAGTGGGAGTAACAATAGCAATTTTCATAAATTTATACTTATAATTTTAACTGATTTAGACCAAAAAAACAAGAATTTTTTGTAAAAAAAGAGTCTTGCCGCTGCAAAAGCTTGGGCAAGACCGACAAGGTGCAATTACGCCATGTCCGGCTGGAGGTTGGGTATTTCAACCACAACGGGCTTGGAATACCAAGGCGCAACCGGCTTCAGGTGCTGTTTGACAAAGTCCGAAAGATCGGGCAGATTCCTGATCCCCGACCAGGTCATAACCCCGATACCAGCGTCAGTAAAGTTCTCGACTTCTTCGCCCCGAAGGCATAAATCATTCGACACGCTTGGGCAGCTCAATTCCCACCGGTCGTCCCAGTAGATAAAGAAGTGCCCAAAAGCCAGAATTTCGTCTTTTTCGGCCTGTTCTTCGACTGCCACCACTCCGACCGCCAACTGCCACATCCGCAAAGCCGTCCGGCCACTCAGGAGCCTTAACTCCCGAACCTGATTCAGAAAACTCGGTTGGTCTTCAGGAATTTTCATCATGTCCTCCCTATTCTGCCGGGTTTGACCACTGATCTTTCCAGATCGCCGGCTGCAAATACTGCTTGGCAAAGTCAAGCAGCTGCTCAACCTGGTCAGTCTGACCCGGATTCAGCAAACCAACGCCGACAATGGCAAAAGCCGCATCGGCAATCACTACTTCTTCTGAGCCGGGCAGAAGCTGGTACCAGGACTTGTCGTAGTAAATAACAAACCGCGTCTCATCTTCCTCGTTTGCCTGGTAGACGGCGACGATACCAACACCCAAAAACCAAATTTCCAGGGCCGGCTTTTGGGCTCGCTTTAACAGTTCCTCTATTTTGGCGCCAAAAATCGTGGCCAGATCCTTCGGGTTCGCAATTGTACTCATCCAGTTTCTCCTTATTCATTCGTTCCCAGCGTTTCGAGCTCAATTTGAATTGGCAAATCACTAGAATCTTTCCAGAAAATAAGGATTTTGTCAATTGCCAGGTTTGAGATTTTAGGCTAAAATTAAGATATCTTAAATAATTTAATAAACTTAAAATTTATGCAAAAAACTTTAGAAAATCTCGCCAAGGCTTTCATTGGCGAATCACAAGCCCGAAACCGATATACTTTTTATGCTTCGGTTGCCAGAAAAGAAGGTTTTGAACAAATTGCCGAAATTTTTCAAATCACTGCCGATAATGAGAAAGAACACGCCAAAAGAATATTTGAAGAAATTCAAAAAATTAAAGGCGAGGCGGCAGAAATTATTGTTCAGGCCCCTACCCCAACGGTTTTAGGCACGACCGCCCAAAATTTGCAGGCAGCCATTAATGGCGAAAATTATGAATACACCAAAATGTATCCGGAATTTGCCGACCAAGCCGATAAAGACAATTTGCCCTTGGTGGCCAACCGTTTAAGAGCCATTGCCAAAGCCGAAGAGCATCACGAAGAAAGATATAAAAAATTATTGGCCCAAGTGGCTGCCGGGACGGTCTTTAAAAAAGGAGAAAAAGTCTGGTGGGTTTGTCGCGAATGCGGCTATGTTCATTTTGGCACCGAAGCGCCAAAAGAATGTCCTTCCTGTAATCATCCGACGGCTTTTTATCAAATCAAGTGCGAAGAATATTAATCTAAAATCTATGCCCGAAAAAAAATTCTATCGCTGTAACGTCTGCAACGACATCCATTACGGTATTAATGCACCAGAAATTTGTCCAACTTGTCAGGCTAAAAAAGCTTACGTCGAAGTTGATGTCGCTGAAGCTAAAACCATTATGGCTTTATAACTATGGAAAAGACTGAATTAAAAAAAGTTTGGCAACGATTTATCGACCAAAAAGACTTTACTTTAAACCCCGACCAAAATCACGTTGACAGCGTGGCTGACGGCGTTTTGGCCAATGAAAAAAAATTTGGCTTAAAGCTTTGCCCCTGCCGCTTACGTGATGGCTCTCGGCAAAGAGACTTGGAATTAATTTGCCCATGCAATTTCAAAACTCAAGATAATTGGCAAAAACTAGGTCGCTGCTGGTGCGGCTTATTCGTTAAAAAATCTTAGCTAAAAAATTATGACTGAAATTAACCAAATTTATAAATGTAATGTCTGCGGTAATATTGTCCAGGTTTTGCATACCGGTGTAGGTGAACTGGTCTGCTGCGGCCAACCGATGCAGTTGCAAAAAGAAAACACCGTTGATGCGAGCCTTGAAAAACACGTCCCAGTAATTGAAAAAACCGACCAAGGCGTCAAAGTCAAAGTCGGCTCCGTTGCCCATCCAATGGAAGAAAAACACTACATTGAATGGATCCAAGTGGTTGCCGGCAATACCGCTTACCGCAAATATCTTAGACCAGGTGATGCACCGGAAGCGGAATTTTGCATTCCTGATACCAAAAATCTTATTGCCAGAGAATACTGCAATCTCCACGGTTTGTGGAAATCATAAATAGAATAAAAAAGTAGAGACGCACAATTGCGCGTCTCTACTTTTTTATTCTGAAAATTTTTACCACCAAATTATTTTTTTGATAATTTGCCAATACAAATTAAAAATCGGATTGGCGATATATTTCAGCAATGGATTTTGAATGTCCTGAAAATCAATTTTACCGACAAAACGCTTGATAATTTCTTTGTCTGAAACTTTTCTTTTCTTTTGAACCAGCCGTCTGGTTTTCAAAATTTTAGCCCAAGTTTTTGGCAGAAAAAAATAGCGATAAACCAAAAGTTCTTGCCGCCACCAGCCGGTGATAAAAGAATAAAAAAACATGGCCACGTCCATAATACAAGCGGCCGGAAAAATCAAAAATAAAGTGGCGATTTTATAATTTTGCAAAAGCACCAAATAACGATTGCGCTCCATGTAGTAATATTTTTTGATGCTGCGGGAAAATTCATATTTATGATAAACTACCGACTTTGGCGCCAAAAGCACTTTAAAATCAGACAGCCAAAGCCGCCAGCCCAAATCAGTATCTTCGTGGTACATAAAAAAATCCGGGTTAAACAGGCCGACTGTTTTTAAAGCTTTGACTTTCAATAAAACACAAGCACCGGACGGATAAGTGATTTCTCTGGTTTCTAGCTCGGCATTAGGCGATAAATAACCGCCGGCAAAAGCAAAACCTAAATAATGAATTTCGTTGCCAATACTATTGATTTTACCTTGGTCGTGATATAAAAGCAGTTTTGATTGAACGGCACCGATTTTTTCATCTACTTCAGAGATTGCTATTGCTTGATCTAAAAAATCTGGTTCAACGACTGTGTCTTGATTTAATAAATAAGCATAATCAAAATTATTATCAATCGCATATTGCAAACCGATATTATTAACTTTGGCAAAACCCAAATTTTTTTCATTGACAATCAGTTTGATTTCTGCCCAGTTGTTTTTGATGTATTCGACCGAATTGTCAGTGGAAACATCATCAACCACCAAAATTTCGTATTGATCTTTGGGATAAGTAATTTTTGAAAGGCTAGACAAACAATCCGGCAAAAAGCCGGTACCATTGTAGCTAGGAATAATAATTAATACTTTTTTACCCATAAATCTTGATTCAAAAATTTTATTCTGATAAGGAATCGGTTTTATTTTTATCCGCTATCGCCTGTTTTCTGACAATATTGGTAATATCGTGATCAATTTTTTCCAATTTAACGATAATTTTAAAAGCAATAAAAAATAAAACAATGATTGACAAATAAACCAATAAATCCGCTCCCCGACCCACGCCTAGCCACTGGGCAATAATATCGGTTTTTTTCGGTACCAAAGTTGCCCCGATTACTAAAAACCAAAAACCCAGCCAAATCAAAAATTCCCGGCTGGTAATATCACTTTTTTTGAAACGGATAAAAGTCCGCCACAAAATGAAAAGAATAAATAAAATTATGACAATTTTGATAATCATCTTATGATTCGACTAAGAATTAAATCCCAAACGATTCTAAAAGAGCTAGAAAGCTTTTGGCCTTTTTTCATGGAGTATTCGGTGTATTTGATTGAAACCGGCACTTCAACAAATTTTAAATGATGCTTTTTAATTTGTTCGATAATTTCTGAGGCATGAGCCATGCCGTCTTGCGTAATTTCAATTTGACTGGCGGCTTTTTTTGATAAAGCGCGAAAACCGTTATGCGTATCGGAAATTTCCAAACCGGTGTAAATTTTAGTAAACCAAGTTGCCACTTTTAATAAAAATATTTTTGATTGGGGAATTTTATTTTTAGCGGTTAAAAATCTGGAGCCCAAAACAACATCAACTTGACCAAGCAATAAAGGTTTAATCACTTCGTCAATTTCAGACACGTCATGTTGACCATCCGCATCAAAAGTAACGATAACATCCGAACCGGAATTTAAGGCAAAATTAATGCCAGTCTGCAAAGCTGCACCCTGGCCGCGGTTGATAATATGGGTTAGAACCAAAGCGCCTGCGTTTTTGGCTAAATTACCGGTTTGGTCTTTTGAGCCATCATCCACCACAATAATCGTTGGCACTTTTTCTTTGACTTCGCTAACCACTTTGCCGATTTTTTCCGCTTCATTAAAGGCTGGAATAACAACACTGATATTCATAATATTTACCACCGCCAAATTTAAAATAAATTCTTTTTACTGGTTGGCCTTAAAGTATATTTATGAGCTCTAAAATAGTCAATCGCTCCTTTAACCCCTTCTTCCATTAAAACTACCGGAAACCAGCTTAGCCGGTCTCTGGCTAATTTAATGTCTGGCAGATATAAAGGCGTCATAAACAACAAAGGATCTTCAAAAACAATTTTTGATTTTGAACCGGTCAGCTCAATTATTTGTTTGGCAATATCAATAATTTTAATATCTTGATCGCTGCCAAAATTAATCGGTCCGGATTCCCCGCTTTTCATTAATTTCATCAAACCTTGAACCATATCAGAAACATGGCAAAAAGATGAAGAAAAACTTTCATCCCCATAGATTACCAAATCTTTATTTTCCAAAGCGTTATAAACAAAATCAGGCAACATTTGGCCGGTGTTTAGCTTCATTCTTGGCCCGTAAGTTCTAAAAATTCTGGCGATTTTAGTGTCTAAATTATAAACCTGACCGTAAGTATAAACCAAAGTTTCGGCAAACCTTTTGCCTTCATCGTAGCAGGCTCTGGGGCTTAATTGATCAACTGCGCCCAATTGTTTTTCTTTAACGTAGCCATTAAGCGGATCTCTTGGCCCGTAAACAACCGAGGAAGACGCCAGCAAAAATTTTGATTTATATTTAACCGCCAAATCTAAAATATTTTTAGTACCAAGCGAATTGGTGTTAACCGTATCAATCCTGGTGCTTTCAAAATCTTTGGGCGATGTCGGACAAGCCAAATGATATATTTCTTGAATACCTTGAAATTTGACTTTAAATTTATCGAGTTCTTTCAAACTTTCCAAATTCATCGGCTCATTGATGTCGTGTTTGATAAATTCAAAATCAGGATTTTGCAGTAAATGATCAATATTGGCTTCCTCTCCGGAAATAAAATTATCAATACAAATAACTTTGGAATTTTTAACTAGCTCATCGCAAAGATGAGAGCCCAAAAATCCAGCTCCGCCGGTAACTAAAATGTTTTTCTTCTCAAATATTGGTTTGATCGCCATAAAGATAAATTAAAAACTAAAAATGAAAACTAACTATATTATGCCCGAAAAATCAAAAAAATACAATGACTAAGGATTATGTCTAAAAGTCCAGAAACGATTGAAACTGAAATTCCAAAAGGTTACCACTCCAGTCGCAAAAACCCATGACAAGCGGTAATCAAATAAAAAATGATCAGTCAGGCCGTACATAATCAAAGTATTGATTATTAATCCGGCCAAAACCACCACACAAAATCTGACCAACTGGCCAAGCGCTTGTTTACCTTTTAAATTATTTCTAAAAGTCCAGGCTTTATTGGCGATAAAATTAAACGTAGCGGCAAACAAAAATCCAACCGAGGCCGAAGCCAGATACCACATCCCCAACCACTCAGTTAAAGAATATAAAACCAAAAAATTAATCAAAGCCGAGGTACCGCCGACAATACAAAATTTTGTAAATTGTTTTAAAAGTGGATATTTCACCAAATAATTTCTCAGCCAATTCATAGCAGATTAATTGTTTATACCAATCACCGCCGGGCGAACGCCGCCGCGATAATCTTTATTATGAGCTAAAAATTCAAATTTCAAATTACCATGCCGGTCAAAAACTTTAATATTTGAATTGCCACCCACGGCCGGGCCGGTAATGATTTCAGCCGCACCGTCACCATTAAGATCACCCGCACCAATGTAAAGACCGGTTAAAAAGTCTGGCTTATAAACAAAAAACGAATCAAGCAAATTGCCAACATAACTAAAAATTCTGACGCTAGGCAATGATTTTTGCTCGCTGGTGACAATAATTTCGGGCTGGCCGTCACCATGAACATCGGCACAGGCAAGATTAATTCCGGTCTGAGTGTTTTTATTAAAAGCATAAAACTCAGAAATCACTTTTCCGTCAAAATTAAATATTTTAACGTGGGGCCCGCCGCCGGCGCCGGCGCCGGTTATAATTTCATCTAAATTATCGCGGTTGATATCACCGCTGGCCACTTTAACACCGCCGGTAAAATTTTTATCATAAGCCAAAAATTTGCTTTTTAAATTTCCCTTGGCGTCAAAAACTTTTACTTCCGGAGTTCTGCCTTTGCCTGAAGCGGCAATAATTTCAAAAATATCATCGCCGTCAATATCACCAGTAGTAATATTTACCCCGCCGCGAAAATTTTTATCAAAAGCAAAAAATTCGGAGAGTAAATGACCATTAATATCATAGACTCTGACGTGGGGACCACCGCCAACGCCGGCGCCGGTTATAACTTCATCGACTCCATCACCATTAACATCACCGGAGGCTACGTTAATTGGTCCGGAAAAACTCGGACTATAGGCAAAAAATTCTTTAAAAACCGTACCGTCGGTTTTTAAAATTTTAATTTGAGGGAATGAACGCAAACCCAGCCCGGAGAGCAAATACTGACTTTTGGTTTTCTGACTTTTGGAAACTTTCTGAGCAGAAGCGGCTTCCAAAGCTTTATTGGCATCAAGCATGCCGTGACCCAGCCGGCTTTGATAGCCAGGATTATAGGCGTAGATATCCTTGGTGTTATTTAAAACAAAATTTCTAATTTCATCAACACTAAAATTCGGCCGTAAGCCTTTAATATTGGCTAACACGCCACTGACCAAGGGCGCAGACAAAGAAGTACCGGACCAAAAACCGTCGTAATATTTATCAAAACCGGACAAACCGCGATTATAAGGCTGAGTGGAATAAAATTCTTCACCCGGCGCCACTAAATCGATGCAACTACCATAATTAGAGAATTTGGATTTTTTCATGTCTTTACCGACCGAAGCAACACCAATTACCATATTTTCACCATCAGGATTGTCATAACAAACCGGATAAGACTTGGTGACATCCATATCGGTACCGTTAATGCTTGGATCGGTGTTGCCGGCAGCTGCCACAACTATTACGCCTTTATCGTAAGCCCTCTTAATTGAATCGTATAAAGGTTGACTAAAACCGTCACCCACAAAACTCATATTAATCACAT